>NZ_BAAGTH010000006.1:0-247413 GCF_054782015.1 Salinifilum aidingensis
TCAACATCATCGGCAACCTCGTCGGCTCCTACAACGACCTCGACGAGCTCATGACGCTCACCGCCCGCGGCGCGGTGTCGCTGCGCACGCACACCTATCCGCTGGACGACGCGGTGGCCGCCCTCGACGACCTCGAGCATGGTCGGATCCCCGGCGGGCGGGCGATCCTCACGAGCTGAACGGCGAAGCGCCGACGACCACCCGGCGCAACAGAACCGCCTGCTGCGTCCGGGATTCGCACGACCGCAGCGCGAAGGAGAGGTGCCCTGATGGAGTTGTTCTCCGACCACGACCGTCAGACCTTGATCAGAATGCTCGAGGTCATGTATCCGCACGAGTCATTTCCCCGAGGGCCCTACGAGCGGACGGCCCAGGCCGTGTTCGACGCAGTCGCGTCAAACCCCCATCGCCGGGCGAAGTTGCGCCAAGGACTGAACGACCTGGACTCGTTGCGGCCGACCCCGTTCGTCGAGTTGGACGAAGCGGTGACGCTCACCATCCTGCGCGGGATCCAGGACGCACCGTTCTTCGTGGACGTTCTCGCGGTGGCCGGGGTCGCCTTCTACGACGACCACGAGGTGTGGGACCTGCTGGGCTACGAGGGCCCCTCCTTCGACAAGGGAGGTTACCTCGAACGCGGATTCGACGACCTGGACTGGTTGCCAGAACCGAAGATCGAACAGGAGGAGACGGCATGACACGTTTCGACTACGACGACGAGGACGTGGTCATCGTCGTGGGCTCCGGAGCGGGCGGCGGCACGCTGGCCAACGAACTCTGCCAGCAGGGCATCAAGACCGTGGTGTTGGAGGCCGGGCCGTACCTCACCGCTGAGGACTACCACAACGACGAGTGGAAGGCGTTCGCTCAGATGGCTTGGGGCGATCCCCGCACCACCTCCGGGAGTTGGCGCATCCACCAGGACTTCCCGAATCTGCCCGCATGGGTCGTCAAAGCCGTCGGCGGGACGACGACGCACTGGGCCGGTGCGTGCCCGCGGTTCAAGCCCCACGAGTTCCGCGCCCGGGAGGCGTACGGGGACGTCGCGGGAGCGAACCTGCTGGACTGGCCGATCACTCTGGACGAGCTCGAGCCCTACTACGACAAGGCCGAGATCAAGATGGGGGTGAGCCACCGCCACGGCCGCCCGCCGTTGCCGGCGAACAACAATTACAAGGTCATGGCCAACGGCGCGGCGAAGATCGGCTACCAGCAGTACGCGACCGGCCCGTACGCGACGAACGTGGAACCGTACGACGGACGGCCCGCCAGCATCCAGGACGGCTTCAACTTCCAGGGCGACAAGCAGGGTGCCAAGTGGTCTCCCCGGGTCGCCGAGCTGCCGAAGGCGCAGCAAACCGGTCACCTTGACCTGCGCCCGGACAGCCACACCGTCCAGATCCTGCACGACAACCAAGGGCGCGCCACCGGGGTGCTCTACGCCGATCGCAACGGCACGCTGCGCCGTCAGCGCGCCCGCGTCGTCTGCGTTGCGGGCAACTCCATCGAGACGCCGCGGTTGCTGCTGCTGTCGCGCTCGGCACTGTTCCCGCACGGGCTGGCGAACTCCTCGGGACAGGTCGGTCGCAACTACATGCGCCACACGACTGCCACCGTGTGGGGCCAGTTCGACAAGCCGGTGCGCATGTACCGCGGTGAGACCATGGCCGGCTGCATCTCGGATGAGTCGTGGCTGGACACCAGCCGCGGTTTCGTCGGCGGCTACTACATGCAGACGATCGCGCTCGGCCCGCCGTTCTTCACCACGTTCGTCGCCCCGGGACAGTGGGGCCCGGAACTGACGAAGTGCGCCGACGACTACATCAACACCGCCGGCATGTGGCTCATCGGCGAGGACATGCCCCAGGCGGACAACCGCGTCACCCTCAACGACGACGTCACCGACCAGCACGGCCTCCCCGCGGCGAACGTGCACTTCGACGATCACGAAAATGACGTCGCCATGCGGCAGCACGCCCAGCAGCAGGGTCGGGCGATCTACGAGGCGGTGGGCGCCAAGCGCACGATCACCACACCTCCCTACCCCTCGACGCACAATCTCGGCACTTGCCGGATGAGCGAGCGCCCCGGTGACGGCGTCGTCAACCGGTTCGGCCAAGCGCACGACATCCCGAACCTGTTCATCTCGGACGGCAGCCAGTTCACCACGGGCGCCGCCGCGAACCCGACATTGACGATCGTGAGCTTGGCCATCCGTCAAGCCGAATACATCGCACGTGAGCACCGCAGGCACAACAGCTGACCCCCGCTCCGCCCGGACGGCGTCAGCCGCGCCGAGCAGTCAAGGAGAACCACCGTGGCACAACGCCCCGACCCGTACCAGTTCCTGGCCCAAGTACCCGGGTTCACCGTCACCAGCAACGACATCAGCGACGACATCCCGCTGCCCAGTGCGCAAGTCAGCGGCATCATGGGGGCCGGCGGAAAGGACACCTCACCGCACCTGTCCTGGAGCGGGTTCCCCACGAACACGGCCAGCTTCGCCGTCACCTGCTACGATCCGGCTGCGCCCACGCCCAGCGGCTTCTGGCACTGGGCCGTCTGCGACATCCCCGCCCACATCACGGAGTTGCCCGCCGGCGCTGGTGACCCGGACGGCAGCGCGTTGCCCGAAGGAGCGCTGAGCCTGCCCAACGATGCAGGCCTCCGGCATTACCTCGGTGCCGCACCGCCCGAGGGCAACGGCGTGCACCACTACTACTTCGTGGTCCACGCCGTGGACGTCGCCAGCATCGGCGTTGGCAAGGACGCCGCTCCAGCGTTTCTCGGGTTCAACCTGTCCGGGCACACGCTCGCCCGAGCCACACTGGTGCCGATCTACGAACGCTAGAACGAGCGCAACACGAACCGGGATCAGTCCTTCGGACGAATCCGTCCGGAGGCCCGGTTCGCACCCCGCTCGACACAACTCCGATGGTGCAGACGACCGCTCGAATGCGCAGGTGGACTCGTGGGAGACGAAGCAGCGACAGCCTCCGCGGCGCCGGCAACGGTGCGCCGGTGGCAAACGACCGATTCCCTGTCCTTGGCCGACTTGACAGCGCTCTCCGAGGAGCTGGCCAAGGTCGCAGGTTGTTGCGAACAGATCCTCAATCTCTTGCCGCAGGAGCACACGGCGGCGCAGGAACTCGTCGTGGAATCCCTGTGGACCACGGCGCTCCTCTCCTACCGGCGGTGCTTCTCCGAACAGGAGCACGCCGCCGCGCTGAGTGCCGAAGACTTCGCCGAGACCGGCCTGCGCGGTGATGTCAAGCAATGGCACACGACGCTCGAACGACTCCACGAGTACTACGTGGACAGCCGGGTGAACGCGCACGGAAATTTCGTCACCGGCGTGTCCCAGGACTCCGAAGGAAACGCCAATGGTGTGGCCGTCACCTCCGCTCCGCGCCCCCAACCTGACGAGACGACGATCCGGCAGACCGGGCGACTGGCCGTCGAACTCGGCCGGGTCATCGATGAGCGAATCAGGGCGCATCAGCAGCGCGTGTACGAAGCGGTCCGATCCCTCAGCGCGCAGGACCTCTCGCTGCTTCCCGAGATCTACGTAGCGCCGCCGAAGAGCGAGGAGAACACCCAGCACAGGCCCCCTGCTTAAGAGTTTGTCTCACGTGGGGAGGTGAAGGCGGGTTGGGGCGTGGTGGATCGGTTGTCGCAGCGGCTGGTTCCGGATGAGTTGTGGGCGCTGGTCCAGCCGTTGATTCCGCAGTTCACGCCGCGTCCGCAGGGGGTGGTACGGCTCCGGCCGACGACCGGGCGGTGTTCACTGCGATCGTCTACGTGCTCACCAGCGGATGTGCTTGGCGGGACCTGCCGCCCTCGTTCGGTGTGACGGTGCCGACAGCGCATCGCCGGTTTCAGCAATGGACCGAGGCCGGACTCTGGAACGTGCTGTATCAGGCAGTCCTCGATGAACTGGGCAGTCAGGGCGAGATCGAATGGGCACGGGCCGTGGTTGATGCGGCCACGGTCCGGGCGAAAAAAGGGGATCACTGACCGGCCCGAACCCGGTCGATCGAGGTAAACCCGGCTCGGAAATCCATGCCGTGTCTGATCAGGCGGGCCTGCCGTTGGCCGTGGCGGTCTCGGCAGCCAGCACCCACGACTCCCAGGTGTTGCCACTCCTGGTCGAGGCCATTCCAGCCGTCAAGTCCCGGCGCGGGCCACGACGCCGCAAGCCCGGCAAGCTCCACGGCGATAAAGCCTACGATCAGACCGAACTGCGCCGCTGGGTCCGTGATCAGGGCATCACCGTGCGCATCGCCCGCACCGGCATCGAAGCCCGCGACACACTGGGTCGGCATCGCTGGGTCGTCGAGCGGACCTTTGCCTGGTTGACCGGCTACCGCCGCTTGGCCCTGCGCTACGAACGCAGTGCCAACACTTCCTCGCCTCGCCGCCGCACTCACCTGCTACAAGAAAATCCCCACATGAGACACGCTCTAATCGTCGGGCGTTACTGCTGGTCGACGTCCTGGCGGGCGGCGGTGCGGAGGTGTTCGGCGCATTGCCATTCGGCGTCGGTGACCGGTTCGCCGGTCTGGGCGCGGGTGTGGAGGTGCTCGCGGTAGCGCGCAGCGGTGTTCGACCGTGTGAGCGCGGTGTGTTCGGGCAGGCGGCCACGACCATCCCGGTGCCGGCCCCGGCCGCGAGCTGGTGTTCTCCGGGGAGGCCCGGTACGCACCCGCAGTTGCCGCCCGCGGTGGGCGCACCGATGATGTGGCCACGACGAACCCGCGAGCGAGGTGCATTCATGGGGGAGCAAGCGCCGAGCACGTCGAACCAGGCCACTCGAGGTTCGACCGACCGGGTCGTCTTCGGCGTCGCGGCGGTGCTCGTGTTGTTCTTCCTGGGCTGGGGCATCGCCTCGCCCGCGAGCCTGGGCGCCTTCGCCGAGGCCGGGCTGGGCTGGCCATCGACGACATCGGGTGGGGATTCGCGTTGGCCGCCACCGGGTTCGTGGTGTTCGTCGGCTGGCTGGCGCTGAGCCGCTACGGAACGATCCCGCTTGGCGGCGACGAGCAGCCGGAGTTCCGCACGCCGTCGTGGATCGCGATGATGTTTATCGCGGGCATGGGCATCGGCCTGATGTTCTTCGGCGTCGCCGAACCGCTCGCGCACTACGCGCAGCCGCCGCCGGAGGCGGTCGCGCCGCCGAGCGCGGCCGCGGTGCGCACGTCGTTGGCGACGACGCTGTTCCACTGGGCGCTGCACCCGTGGGCGATCTACTCGGTGGTCGGGCTGACGATCGCCTACGGCGCGTTTCGCCGCGGGCGGCAGCTGATCAGTTCTGCGTTCGCCCCGCTACTCGGCGAGCGGCGCTGGGCCAAGCCGCTGGGCAAGGTGATCGACGTCCTCGCGCTGTTCGCAACGCTGTTCGGCTCGGCGGCGTCGCTGGGCATCGGCACGCTGCAGATCAGCAGTGGGGTGCGCAGTGCAGGCTGGATCGGGGCGGTGGGCGCACCGGTGCTGGTGCTGATCATCGGGGTGCTGACGGTCTGCTTCGTCGCCTCCGCGGTCTCCGGCGTCGCCAGGGGGATCCAGTGGCTGTCGGCGACCAACGTGAGCCTCGGCGCGCTGCTGGCGCTGTTCGTCCTGGTGACCGGGCCGACCGTGTTCATCCTGAGCCTGATCCCCACGGCGATCGGCAACTACGTCGCCGATTTCGCCGAGATGGCGGCGCGCTCCGGGGCCATCGGCAGCGAGGTCGTGGACGAATGGCTCTCGCACTGGAGCATCTTCTACTGGGCGTGGTGGATCTCCTGGGCACCGTTCGTCGGGACGTTCCTGGCCCGGATCAGCAGGGGCCGCACGATCCGCGAGTTCGTCGGCGGGGTGCTGCTGGTGCCCAGCGCGGTCAGCGTGGCCTGGTTCGCCATCTTCGGCGGGAGCGCGGTTGACCTGCAGCGCAGCGGTACCGACGTGGTCGGGTCCGGCGGCGAGGAGGTGCAGCTGTTCAGCGTCATCGAGGCGCTGCCGATCCCGACGGTGATCACGGTGCTGGTGATCGTCCTGGTGGCCATCTTCTTCATCACCGGGGCGGATTCGGCCTCGCTGGTGATGGGCAAGTTCGCCCAGCGCGGCACGATCGCCCCGCGCCGGTGGATGATCGTCTTCTGGGGCGTGGCCACCGGCTCGGTCGCCGCGATCATGCTGATCTCCGGCGGGGACGACGCCCTGGAGGGAATCCAGCACCTGACCTTCCTGGCCTCGGTGCCGTTCGCCCTGGTCATGGTGCTGATGTGCGTGTCGCTGGGCAAGGACCTGCGCACCGACGACCTGATCCGCCGTCGCAAGCGGGCCGAGGAATTGCTCGCGAAGCTGGTGGGCGCCGAGGAGCGTGACGAGTCCGGCCCGGGCCGGGATCCCCCGGCTGGAGCTGGTCAGTAGCGCACCATCGCGGCGACCCCGTCCTCGTAGTCGGTGCCCGGCAGGATCTCGGTGAACTGCGCGTTCCCGTGCGCCGCCGAGCGCAGCAGCAGCGTTTCGACCCGCCCCTGCGCCAGCGCCTCCATCACAGGCCCCGTGCCCTGCAGTGCCTGGCCACCTGCCAGCTGCGCGGCGAGCTGGTCGAGCACCTCCTGGTGGCTTTCCACCATCGCCTGCCGCATCGCCGCGTCCACGCTCGTGCGCAGCCCGTCGAGGGCCGAGCGGTCGGTCCGGCCGCCCTCGACGTAGACCAGCCGACCGGCCGGTGGACGGTTTTCAGGTGCTCGCGCAGCAGGCCGATGGCCTTCGGGTCGCCCGCGATGAGGACGACCGCGGCCTCGACCTCGGCGGCGGCTTCCCGGACGTCCTCGGCGACCTGGGCGGGGTTCTCCGTCCACAAGTTCACCGAGCGCCGGTGGTACTGGGCGTGCGAGACCGCGCCGGCGCGCACCCGCGTGATGTGCAGGGTGGAGCCGTTGAAGGTGCGCTGGAACGACGGGGCCGAAGCGGCCGCCGGGTAGGCGTCGATGTCGGCGCCCTTGCGGTCCACCGCGACGACGACGTGCGCCAGCTGGTGGTCCCGGTCGATCGCCAGCGCGAGCGGGTCGGCCACCGGGAGGTGCGCCGCGCTGTTGCCGCGCGGCGGCTCGGCCATGGTGTGCGCCGCCAGCAGTTCCGGTCCGGAGGCGAACAGCGCTTCCCCTGCGGTCCCGGAACGTCGGTAGCTCCGCCGACCACCTCGTCCAGAGCGGCCAGCGTCTCTTGGGGGGCGTCCTGCTCGGCCAGCGAGCGCCGAGCCGCCCGCCAGCGGAGCTCGATCGGCTTCTCCGAATCGACCGCGCCGCGACTGGTGTCCAGGTGCACCGAGGCGACGTCCCCTGCGGAATCGAAGATCGGGCGGAGGAATTGGAGCTCCATCGGCCACCTCGCTCGTGTTCGGACAGCGCCACCTGCCATCGGAAACCCGTGCGACTCCGATGTCATTTCGCTCACCTGCCCCCCCGGGCGCTGCGCTCAGGGACTTCTCGCCGGAAGAGTTCTGCGCCAGGCGCGCCAGGCGAGGTGGGCGAACGCGATGATCATCAACAGGTCGGCGACGTAGGCGACCCAGCCCATTCGAAGCACGCGGCCCAGCGGGAAGACGATCGCGGCCAGGCAGATCAGCACCGCGTCCCACCACGGGGCCATCCGGCTCCGCAGCAGCAGCCCGCCGAAGACCAGCAGCGCACCGGGGAAGGCCGGCCCGGGCAACCACAGCACGAGCAGGCTCTGCGGTGGGTAATCAGCGAACCGTGCGAGGCCGGCCCGGTCGTGCAGGTCGAAAGCGCCTTCGAAGAAGCCCTGTAGACCGAAAGCGATGTTGCCGAACATCCCGATCAGCAGCAGCAACAACCACAGCCCTGCCGCGAACGGAACGCGTTCGCGCAGCCGTTCGTATTCGCCGATCAGTCCGAAAACCCAGGGCACCGTGGAAATCGCGATCAACATCCCGCCGTTGACGCCGTAGTGCCCGTTGACCCAGAAGAACGGCGACGCGGCGAAGATGATCGGGCCGAGGACGAGGGCCGCCGCCTGCAACCGCTTCACGACCATCGTCGCAGACTATGGCCGCGGCCAACGCGCCGCAAACCAGAGCGGCACTGCAGCGCAGCCTGCCACAACGCACGTCCTCGGCCGCGGCACGGTCCGGCTGGCTACGGCCCGCCAGCCGTCGAGCTTCGGATCGTACGACCAGTCCTCGCCCGCTACATCAATACGCTGCATCGACGTGTGCGGGGAGCAACTCATCCCGAATGGCGGTCGGCGACACGAGCGCGCACGGCGTTGCGGTATTCCGTGGCGGCTTGCATCAGGGCTTCCGCAGCAGCGACGTCCTGTTCGTCGAGGTCGCCGCTGTCGTTGCCCGCAGCGGCCAAACCAACGGAGACATGCTCGCCGAAGGCCCGCAGCTGCGGATTGGTTCCACCGGTCACGTGGAACTCCGTGTAGCTGTGGCGGCTGATGGGCAGCAGGACCTGGACCGTTTCCACGTGGACTCCCGTGCAATGTTCGTACTCCTGGTGGGGACCCATTATTCATGGGACGGCACGTCCGAGCGGGCAGGGCCTGGCCCTGGCCCTGGGTCACTCCCCACGGGCGTGTTCCCACTGGCGTTGGGCCCGCTCGGTCGAGGGTCGGGCGTAGCGGGCCAGGGTGCGCACGTCCTGGTGGCCGGATTTGACCATGAGGGTGGTGACGGCGAGGCCGTCTTCGGCGCCGTGCGTCAGTGCGGAGTGGCGCAGGTCGTGCAGCGTCCACCCGCCGGTGGCGGCCTTGAAGGTCTTCAGCGCCGCGTCGTAGCCGAGTCGGCCGCGCTCGGTGTCCGGGTCGAGGTCGTGGTCGGCGACGGCGCCGTGGGCGGTGCCCTTCGCGCGCCTGTGGGTGAGGAACACCGGTCCGCGGCGGCGGGTGCCGAGCAGCCGCGCCAGGGCGCGGGCGGTGCTCGGCGACCAGGTCACGCGGTCGACCACGCCGCCCTTGCGGGTGGTCGTGGCCTGCCGGTTGCGCAGGTCGAGGTCGTCGACGTTCAGCGCCAGGATCTCCTCGGCGCGGGCGGCGGTGTCGTACAGCAGGCGCCACAGCACCCGGTCGCGGAGTGCGTGGCGCTGGTCGGACAGCAGCCGCTCGATGTCGCCGCGGCGGCGCGACCGGTCCTGCGCACGTGGCAGGCTGGCGCGGTCGATCCCCGCGGCCAGGTCGCCGGTGCTCCATCCCTGCTCGCGCAGGAAGTCCGAGAACGCGCGCAGCGCAGCACGGCGGGCGTTCCACGTCGAGGCGCTGGCCTGGCCCCACTGCTGCCGGAACCGGTGCTGCACAACCTGCGCGTCGAGCCGGTGCACCGGCTGCTGGTCGTCGACGAGCCGGCCGAGCGCGGTGGTGTAGGAGCGGATCGTCTGCTCCGCGGTGCTCGTGCCGCCGGCTTGGCGCGTGGTCCGCAGGTGCTCGGCGAACGCGGCCAGCACCTCCTGAGCCGGCGGTGCTTCGCGCGGCGGCTCGGCGTGCAGGGCGGTCACGGTGCCCACGGCTTTCTCCTGTTCCAGATGACGCGTCGCGCTCGCCTGTGCCGACGCAGGATGTCGTCCCTGCTCGCCGAGCACGCTGATCCAGATAATACGTCATTATCTGGAACAAAGTGAAGATCGCTGAGGCGAGCTGGCACACCGATGTTGTCGTGGTCGGCGTGCACGGGTTTTCCGGCGCGTTGCTGCTGCGTGGCGAGGATGAGGTTGCGGTGTTGGCGCCCGTCGCCCGGGCCGGGCCGTGTGGGTACGCCGCAATGTCTGGGCGCCCGAACCGTTGCTCCAGGTGCGCGGCAGTCACGAACCCACGAGGAGGACCTGCGCAGTGCCGCGCAGGTCGATGCCGCCCGTCGTCCCGACGTTGACGAGGCCGACCTGTATCCCAGCCGGTTCCGCGACGCCGACGCGTGGCACTGGAATCGAAGAGTGGGTTCCGCTCCGTACCGCTAGCGGCGCTGCCTTGCCCACTCGGCCGAATGGAAGAGCACATGTCGAACGACTTCGAGGCGATCGCGGCTGGCGGGCGCTGATCGGCACAACCGAGCTTGTGCAAGCGGAGGGTGCCGGAGACGCGCTCGCCGAGGCGGCGCGGCTGCTGGTCGAGCACGACGCGGCCAGCAGTACCTGACTTGCGCAGATGGTGCGGTCGGGTCCAATCGAGTCATCGCCCGAGCGTCAGCACGTTCGGCCGCGGGGGCCGGGAACGACGAGCGCCCCGTTGACGATGGCAAAAAAGCGTTCCAGGCCTGGTACCAGGGTGTGCACAGCGCTCACGTCGTCCGGTAGTACGGCTAAGTGCCGTTGGTAGGCGGTGAACCCGGCTGCGTCCAGACGGGCGAGAACCTCGCGCAGTTGTGCACGAGGGGTTTCGGGCGAAGGTTGGTCGAGGAACGCTGTGGTGTGCGCCCGTTGCAAAGCGTCGGTGAGGTCGAAGCGGGCGCAGCGGTGCAGTGCTGGATAGGGCTTCAGCAGGGTCAGGGCAACGGGTGGCGGCGCGGTACGAGGCAGTTGGGATTGAAGGAGCTCGGTGATCGCGCCGCTGACGGCGTTGCGTGTGGCGAGCGCGGCAGCTTGGCCTCGGCGATAAGGGGGTCCATCGCTGGGTGTGCAGTAGGCGAGAACGGTTGGGATGCCCAGGTCGGTTGTGGCGTCGACGAGATAGATCGTGGCGCTGACTTCACGCTGGGCCTGGTCGTGGAGCAGGGCGAGCTCTTCCGGCAGGGTGCGCGGGTCGATGACCGTGGGCACCCGACCCGACATGAGGGCGCGAATCGTCAGAAGTGAGCACGCGTCACGTTCCACTGTCTCCAGCAAGGCATGGACAGCGGCCTCATCCTGGGTAGGTGCGAGGCCATAACCGGACTGGACGGAGTACCGGGACAGCCCCTGGTAATCGGCGCGGTCGCCGACGCGATCCCGGTAGACGTGTCCGTCGTGACCCGCGTACCACGGGGCACCCAGGTACAGCGGGAGCGTCGCGTCGTCGCGGCCAGCATGAAGTGCCTGGTAGGGGTAGCACGCGATTTCGCTTCCGGTGAGCTGCCTGAGCAGTGGTGCGCTCGCTTCGTCGGCCAGTATGCCGTGGGCGAGTTCCTCGGCGGGGATGAAACGCACGGCCGCGCTGTCCAGGCTCGCCGGGCCTGTCAGGAAACGCTCCAGTGCCTCGCTCAGCGCATAAAGACGCGCTTCGGCCGGGTTGTTCCCCTGGCCGAGACCGTGAGCACCCGGTGCGGGCGCACCAGCATCATCGATCAGCTCACATTCCGACAGAGACACCACACCGGTCCGTGAGCGCCAGCGCGGCCGCAGGCCCACGCTCAGGGCAACCTGCTCGATAGTCGTGGTCGCCGGGCCAGCACCACCGAGGGCCGGCGGGGAGAACACCGAGGTTTCCCCAACCGACCCGCACCGGTGAGCGCTGTCGAGCTCACCTCCGGATGGCACGCGTTTACGCGTCCCCGGGTGCCGAGTTCGTCGTGGCCGTCGTCACCTCGGCGGCCAGCGTCTCCTCAGTGGCCGTCAACCGCGTGCCTTCCGGCTGCTCCGCTACCTTCATATCGCCTTGAGCAGCACCCATAGAGAATCCCTCCAAGATCTCGTTGAGCATCCGAACGCGGCCGTGGATGCGCTGTCCGGCGACGGTATGGGCAAGATCCACCAGCGCACTACACCTGGCGCGCAGACGCACCTGATCGGAGCAGGGCCGCACTCGCCGAAGCCCTGGTCCCGGTCGTCGAGCTTGTCGGCCCGCCGGATTCGGATGCCGATGCGGCGTGGCGGGCGGGGAGTTGGTGTAGCGGTTCGCCACGGTGCGGCCGTTCCCAGTGAGCGACATAGCAGCACTGTGCGCTGGGAGTTCGCCTGTGTGAAGCAAACAGGCGGCACTATGGACTGCTCAGTCGAGGGCGATCACCCCAGGCGCTGTGCGACGCTCTCAGCGGACCGATCTTCCGGGGTGCACGCGCGGTTTCGCGCTGCCGCCGTTCACGGCGTGGCTCACCGGTGCAGGTCTGCGGCCAGGAGTCGCCAGGCGGTGCCCAGCAACGCCAGACGTTGGGACCGCAAGATGTCGTCGGGCAGGGCGGTGTGGATGCGGACTTCGCGGGCGATGGCCAGGGCCCGCTGCAGCAGGAACCCGTCCCACACCCCGGTCGTGGCGGCGTGTTCGGCCAGCAGGTGTTGGGCCACCGGGGTGCGGGTGAGCAGGGTGTGCAGCAGCGCCAGGTCCCACCCGGGCCGGCGCAGCCCGGCGAACTCCCAATCGACCAGCCGCGCGATGCCCTCGCCGGTCAGCAGGATGTTCGGCGGCACGACATCGCCGTGGGCCGGCTCGCTGGGGGAAGTGGTGGCGAGCAGGTGCTGCAACCGCGCCCAGTCGCGGTCTTCGCCCCAGCCGGTCGCCTCAGCGCGGGCCAGGTCGGCAGCCTCGTCCCGGTCCGGCCGCCACACCTCGGAATCGACCGGCGGGGCCCAGGTGTGCAGCCGGTGCAGGGTGGCCAGCGCGGCGCGCAGCTGCGGCAGGCACACGTGCTGCGGGTAGCGCTGCGGATGCAGCGCAGCTCCGCCGAGATCGTCGACGACGAGCACGCACTGCCCGTCGGTGTCGCGCAGCTGCGGCGGGCCCGCGGGCGCGGGTGGCTGCGCGACGGCGCGGTGCACCGCGATCTCGTGGGCGAACCGGCCACGCCAGTACGCATCGAGGCTGGTCAGCTGCTTGGCCACCACCGGATGCCCGTCGAGGTGGCCGGCCGTGACGAGGGCCTTGTCGGAGCAGGTCAGCTCCCGCTCGGCAACGAACCGGTCCGGCAATGGCATCTGCTTCACCCTGCCTGGTGGCAGGCAGCGGTGCTCGGCCGATCTTGTGAATCGTCGTGATCTTCATGTGGCCGGGACGGCTTGTGGGATACGAATGGCGGCATGTTGCAACATCTCTGGTGGGAGTTGGGAGATCGCGCGGGCGGGGCCTGTTTCGAGGTGGAACTGCGCGGGTCGCCGGCGCGCGTGTGTCTAATGGATGTGGGCCACTACCAGGCTTACCTCGATAGCGACGAGTACGAGTTCCATGGCGGCTTCTGCGATTTCACCCCTGTTGCGCTGGAAGTCCCTTACGACGACCACTGGTTCCTCGTCGTCGACAGCTACGACGGGAAGATCAAGGCCAACGTGCGGGAAGTGTTCGACGACTGAGTGCGTGAGCGCGCTGCGCGGTAGCGTCGGCCGGGATGCAGCGGGTCGCGGTGTTGGGAAGCGGTGGGGCGGGCAAGTCCACGTTCGCCCGCGACCTCGCGCAGCGTCTCGACGTTCCGCTGGTCGGGGTTTGAGGAACATCCGAATTCTGCATCTGATCCCCGAATCGGCGGAGTCGACGGGCACCAACAGTGATTTGGCATGCGGGTGTGGTGACGCAGGCGCCTCCCAACAGCGTTGTGGGATGGGTGGTGCCTGCGCTTCCTCTCTACGGTCAGGATCACGAACGCGGCGATCTCGCCTGGTAACAGGCTGGAGACACCCGCGCCGATCTCCTCTCCCGCCGCACGCCCGACCAGGGTGTGTGCGGTGCGAGCTGACCGTTGGAGGAATTCGTGATGACCGCGGCCGTTTCGCACCCGTTCGGTGAGATCGCTGCAGGAGCACCCGTTGCCGCGCATGCTCGATGCCGGGCTGCTGGTCACCCTCAACTCCTGCGACCCGCCGATGTTCGGCACCGACCTCACCGGCGAATACCGCACTGCTGCGGCAATGGGACTCGACCGCGCGCCCCTGGCCCAGCTCGCCCGCAACGGCGTGCACGCCAGCTTCGCCGAACCAGCACGCAAAACTGCGCTGCTCGTCGAGATCGACGCCGCCTCGCCCCCGAACGCCGCAGCACCCGGAACCGGAAACGAGGACCTGCTGTGACTGCACAGCTGCCGAGCTGGTTCCGTGCCCCACTGGCGATCACCGCACGGGAGAACTCATGATCCCACCTACACATGGACACTACGATCATGCTGTGCCTGGTCAGAAAGTTCTCGTGACCGGCAGCGCCGGACATCTCGGTGAGGCCCTGGTTCGGGTCCTGCGCGATCAGGGCCGCGAGGTCGTGGGCCTCGACGTCGACAGCTCGCCGTTCACTACCGTGGTCGGGTCGATCACCGACCGTGAGGTAGCTCGGGAGTGCCTGCGCGGTGTCGACACCGTCCTGCATGCCGCAACGCTGCACAAGCCCCATGTCGGCTCGCACGAGCAGCAGGCGTTTGTCGACACGAACATCACCGGCACGCTGGTGCTGCTCGAGGAGGCCGTCGCCGCCGGTGTCGCACGCTTCGTGTTCACCAGCACCACGAGCACCTTCGGGCATGCGCTGACCCCTGACGCGGGAGAACCGGCTGCCTGGATCACTGAAGACGTCACCTCGACCCCGAAGAACATCTACGGCGTGACCAAGACCGCGGCCGAGAATCTCTGCGAACTCGTCCACCGCGAGCACGGCCTGCCCGTGGTCGTGCTGCGGACCTCGCGGTTCTTCCTCGAACTCGATGACCGCGACGACGTCCGTGCCCGCTACACCGACGCGAACGTCAAAGCCAACGAGTTCCTCTACCGCCGCGTCGACGTCGCCGACGTCGTCGATGCCCACATGGCGGCGGCGCAACGAGCGCCGCAGCTCGGCTTCGGGCGCTACATCATCAGCGCCACCACCCCGTTCGATCCCGATGATCTCGCCGAACTCGGCCAGGACGCGGCTGCCGTGGTACGTCGTCTGCTTCCGGAGGTGGACGAGGTGTACGCGCAGCGGGGCTGGACGCTGTTCCCGCGGCTCGATCGCGTCTACATCAACGAACGCGCCCGCGTCGAACTGGGTTGGAGGCCCCGCTACGACTTCCGCCACGTCCTCGACCGCATCGCCGCCGACGACGATCCCCGCAGCCCACTCGCCCGCGCGGTGGGCGCCAAGGGCTACCACTCCGTGTCCACGGGGGTCTACACCGTCCGGTAACCCGTTGGAGCCTCAGGAGAGGTGTCTTCACCGTTCTTTGGTGTGTTCAACGTTCTGCGTACCGCCTCAGAACCGATCGTTCACGAGACACTCCCGATAGGGAAGCGTTTCCGCAGGCCACATCTGTCACGCAACCCGTGTCCGCGCCAACGTCCAGGCTCGGCGCGTCGCTTCGTCGGTTCGGCTGCACGACGAGCTGGGCGCATCTCGCTGCCGCCACGAGGTCCGTCGATGTTGCCGCCTGGTCCAGCTGGACGAACGCTTTGCGTAGGTCACTGCTGGTCACGGCGCCGCCTCTGCTTACCGGCGCGGGTGGGCGACGGCGGCGTAGAAGGTGGCGTTGCGCGGGTCGTTGTCGGGGGCGAGGGCGGGTTCCGGTCGCCAGCACGCCGGGTAGGTCAGGCCGGGGTCGACGAGGGCGAACCCGCTGTCCCCGAGCAGCTGGTGCTGTTCCGCGTGGCTGCGCAGGAGCATCTGGTCGTCGTCGGCGACGTCGGCGTTGAACACGGCCACGGTTTGGGCGAGCTGTTCGGGGAAGTCGTCTCCGGTCATGTGCGAGAACACCAGGTACGAGCCGGGTGGCATCGCCTCGCGGTAGGCGCGCAGGATGCCGACCGGATCGTCGGCGGGTTTGAGGTAGTGGGCCATGGCCACCATGAGCACCGCGACGGGCTCCTGGTCGTCGAACAGGGCCTGCACCTCGGGCTGGTGGAGGAGGTGCTCAGTGTCGCGCATGTCCTGCTGCAGCATGGTCACGCCGGCCACTCCGTCGAGGAGTCGGTAGGCGTGGGCGGCGGCGACCGGATCGTTGTCGACGTAGACGATGCGGGCGTCGGAATCGTGCTGCTGGGCGATCTCGTGGACGTTGCCGACGGTTGGCACTCCCGAGCCCAGGTCGAGGAACCGACGGATGCCGTGCTGGCTGCAGAAGCGCACTGCACGGCGCAGGAAGTCCCGGTTGTCGCGCGCGGGCTGCGGGGTCGAGGGGAAGATCTCGGTGATCTGATCCAGCACGGCGCGGTCGGCGGCGAAGTTCTGCGCACCGCCGAGGGCGTAGTCGTACACGCGCGCCGGGCTCGGCACGGACGGGTCCACTGCGGGAGGAAGAGCCTCAAGATCCATCCCGGCGATCGTGCCAAATCCCGCTGCGCCGCACGAGATGCTCGCCGAGTGACCTGCGCACAGCGCTGCCCACCGCACGGCCCCCGAGCAGGCCGTGACCGCCCTGGCGGAGCTGCATCGGGCGAAGCCGGGATATCGGTGCCCTCGCCGATGCGCTGCTGCTGGCCGCGCGCCGGCAGGGCGCTAGTCGGTACCGCGAGCGAGGTGTCAATACGGATGGACTTCGCAGTACGCTCCTTCGCGGTCCCTATGTGGTCCCGCAAAGACCACGCGAACAACAAAACGCCTGGTCACTAGGGCCGCGGTTGGCAGTCTGTAAATCAGCCGGCACTGCCTTCAGAGGTTCGAATCCTCTACCCGGCACCCAGCACCGACGACCCCGTGACCTGCGAAGACAGGCCACGGGGTCGTTCGCGTGCGGTCCGGCCGTGTCCGGCCGTGTCCGGCCGTGTCCGGCTGAGTCCGGCTGTGTACGGCTGTCTGTCCCCTATACGGTCCCCAAGGGGTAAGCGCCGTAGCTGCGTCCTCCGCGCGCTCGCTCACCGAACGGAACCACCTCATGTGAGGCTGCACTGATGTGATCATGGCCCCGTGCGGGGAGCAATGGTCCGGAAAGCGGTGGCCCGGTTGAAGCGGGCACGCGTCTCGACGTGGGTCCTGCTGACAGCGGTGGTACTCCTGTCCGGTGGGCTCCTGCTCTCGGTGCCCTGGTCGGCGGTGGCTGCTTGGAGCGTGGACCTCCTGCGAGCTTGGGGGAGTGCTGGTCCGATCACGCTCGCCGGGGCTCTCCTGCTCCCGGCGGTTGCGATTCCGCGGGCGGTGACGCGCGCCCGTCGCCAGAACCGCGCTGCTGGCCGGCAGGCGTCGGTGCGGCCGATTCCGATGTGGGGGATCTGGCTGGGCGCGGTCGTGGTGGTGCTCGTGGGCGTGTTCGCCGCCGCGGTGCTGATGGTGGTCTTCGGCAGCGGCACCGCCGAGGACCAGATCCGGCTGGAGGTGATCAAGCTGGCCGGCACCATCGCCCTGGGTGCCGGTGGAGGGGGCGCGCTGTTGTTGACCGCGCGCCGACGACGGGCGAAGAGTCGGCCCGTCGTCATGTCATCCTTGCCAGCCTTCGGGGCGGGGCACTTTGAAGGCGCTGTGGACCGTGCCGTTGGTTTTCGCACCGCCGGCGATGACGGAGTGCAGGATGCCGTTGTAGACGAGGTCCCACATGTGTTCTGCATGAACCAGGTGGTCATCTCGAACCGGGACGACTTGCGCGGTGGGAAAGTCGGACCGCTGGGTGACGCCGAAACCGTAGGCACCGACGAATGCCTGGTATTGCTCACCGCTCCACCACAGGGCCCCGGGCAGCGTTCGGTGGCGGTGACGCCGAGGTCCCACTCGATGCCGTAGACGAGGTGCCCGAAGCTGATGAGGATCGCCCGACCGTTGCTGATCACGAGAGTCTCGATGCGCGTCATCGCGGACGGCGTGGGAAGGAAGCTCGCAGGAGAGCCCGTCGGCTTCGGCGCGACCCCTTCAGGCGGTTGAGCGGGAACGTCTTGTCGGCCTCGGCGATCGGTGCTTCTCAACGCGCGGCTGGACGTCGGGCGGCCCCGGCGCTGGTCGGTGCCACGCGTTCCTGGTCGGGGCAGCCCGCACCGGGCTGCCCCGACCAGGACGTCATCCGGTCTGCGCCGTTTCCCTTTGCATGAGGGCGGCGACGTGCTGCTGGTTCTCCCAGTCCTCGGCCAGCGCCTGGGCGTGCTGCTCGGCCTCCGCCAGGGCTGCCGACAGCTTTGCCCAGCTCTCGCTCGGCGTCACGCCGTCGGGGAGTTGGGCCAGCTCCTCGTCGGAGAAGCCCTCGACGTGCACGACCTTTCCCAGGCCGTTGACGATGGCGCCGTTGACTTTGGCAGTGCCGTTCAAGATGGCCTCTCCTGCCTTCTTGAAGCCGTTGCCGATGTCGTCGAAGATCGACACGTTCATCTCCTCTCGGCGGTCCGTGCGGCAGCTGGAGCGTGCTGCCGCGGCGCCGGGGCTTAGTTGATCATGGTAGCTCGTCGGTGGGATGCGGGGCATGTTCACTCGGAGGTGCTTCGCGCTGGAGCCGCTGCAACGAATCGACCAGCGCGTCCACGTCCTGCGCGGTGTTGTACAACGCCAACGACATCCGGACCGCGCTGTCCAATCCGTAGTGCCGCAACGTTGGCTGCGCGCAGTGGTGCCCGGCCCGCACGGCGATCCCGTCCCCGTCGAGGTGCTCGGCGACTGCGGCCGGGTCCTGCCCCGCCACCGTGAAGGCCAGCACGCCGATCCGCTCCGGAAGTGAACCCACGAATTCCAGCCCAGGAACCGCGGCGAGGGATCTGCGGGCGTAGTTCGTGAGCTCGTGCTCGTGCTCTGCCACGGCCTCCCGGTCGAAGGATCGCAACCAGTCCACAGCGGCGCGCATTCCGACGGCTCCGGCGATGTTTCCCGTGCCCGCTTCGAACCGGTACGGGATGGGCGCGTACGTGGTGTCCTCGAAAGTCACTGTGTCGATCATGCTGCCCCCGCCCTGCCAGGGCGGCATGCGTTCGAGCAGGTCCCGCTCCGCGTACAGCGCACCGATTCCCGTGGGGCCGAAGAGCTTGTGCCCGGAGAAGACGTAGAAGTCGGCCCCCAGCTCCTGCACGTCGACGGGCAGGTGAGCGACCGCCTGCGCTCCGTCTACCAGCACCCGGGCGTCGTAGCGGTGGGCCAGTGCGGCCATCTCCTGCACGGGCTGGGCACCACCGAGCACGTTGGACACCTGGCTGAGCACGACCAGTTGGGTCCGGAAGGAAAGCAGGTCGGCGTAGGCCTCCTGGTCGATCTGCCCGTCCGAGAGCAACGGCACCGGCACGACCCGGGCCCCGCGCTCCTGGGCGAGCAGCTGCCACGGAACGATGTTCGAGTGGTGTTCCAGCACGGGCACCAGGATGTCGTCGCCGGGGCCGATGTTGGCCCGTCCCCAGGACTGCGCGACCAGGTTGATCGCCTCGGTGGTGCCGCGCACGAAGACGATCTCCTCCGGCTGGTCGGCCCCGAGGAAGTCGGCCACGCTCGCCCGGCCGGCCTCGTACACCTCGGTCGCCTCCCGGGCCATGGTGTGCGCACCGCGGTGGATGTTGGAGTTGGTGGCGCCGTAGTGCTCGGACAGCGCCTCGATGACGTGCCGCGGCTTCTGCGTGGTGGCGGCGTTGTCCAACCACACCAGCGGGCGTTCCTGCACGGTGCGGTGCAGGATCGGCACGTCCCGGCGCGCCTGCCACGGGTCGAACGCCGGCACCCGGTGCTGGCCGCGCGGTTCCGTCCTCATGGCGACCGGGGCGCTGCTGGCGGCGAGCGCTTCCGCACCGGACAGCATCGCCTCGGGGGATGCCGAATCCGGGCAGGCAGCATCGGGGAACGCGGCTGCGGCCGACGTCGCGCCGGGCAGCGCCGACGGCGGCACGCCGCTCGCGGTGGCGCGCCGCACCATGTCCTGTTCAGTCATGGTAGTGCGACACCTCGACGTTGCGCAGCGCCGCAAGCGCGTCCTCGACCAGCACGGCCACGTTGAAGTACGCCGTCATCAGGTACGAGGTGATGCCTTTGCGGTCGAGCCCCATGTCCCGCATCGCCAAGCCGGGCTCCACCTCGTTTTGGACCGACTTGGGTCGCAAGCCGACCACGCCGCGGTCCGCCTCGCCGACGCGCATGAGCAGGATTTCGGTCGTGCCGGCACCGGCCGGCCCCTTGAACGGCACCTTGTCCGACGGCAGCAGGGGGATGCCGCGCCAGGTCAACAAGGGACTGCCGAACCGCGTGTCGGTGACCGGGGGAACGCCGCGCAGGGTGCACTCGCGGCCGAAAGCGGCGATGGCGCGAGGATGCGCCAGGAAGAAGGACGGTTGTTTCCACACCCGGCTGAGCAGCTCGTCCAGGTCGTCCGGTGTGGGCGGGCCCGTGCGGGTCTGCACGCGCTGACCGGGGGCGACGTTGCGGAACAGTCCGAACTCGGGGTGGTTGAGCATCATGGCTTCCTGCCGCTCGCGCAGCGCCTGGATGGTCAGGTCCGCCTGTTCGCGAGTCTGGTCCATCGGCTCGCTGTAGAGGTCGGAAACGCGGGTGTGCACTCGCAGGACCGTCTGCGCGAGGCTCATGTGGTACTCGCGGGGCGCTTCCTCGTATTCCACGTAGGTACCCGGCAGGTCCGGTTCGCCGGCGTGGCCGGCAGCAAGATCCACCGGGGTCTCGGCACCGTGCGCCGGCATCTGCCCGGCGAGGTAGGCCTCCACGGCGGTCCGCAACGCGTCGTCGCGGTCCGCGAGCTCGGCCAGTGCGGAACGTTCCAAGCACAGCGCGGTGCCGGCGGTCAACGCCGTCACCCCGCACGGCAGCGGTTCGGACCGGGTCCAGGAGTCCAGATCGAAGAATTGGCCATCCGCGATGACATCGACCCGCGCGGTCTCGTCGTACCGACCGGTCGTGGTCTTCTCCGCACGTCCCTGCACCAGTACCCACAGCTGCTCCGACGGGCTCCCCTCCACCCCGAGCACTTGACCGGCGGTGAAATCGACCCGCGTGAACGCCTCGGCCAGCGTCGTCAACAGCGCTTCGTCCACCTCGCGCAGGTAAGGCACCTCGCGCAGCTCCTCCGGCGCGATCCGCGGGGTTCCACCTTCGGTGGTGGTGTTGATGGCGTCGTCACCCAGCAGCACGGTGCGCCGGCGGTTCACCCGGTACACGCCCGACGGGGCGTCCACCCAGGGCAGCGCGCGGAGCAGGTATCGCGGGCTGATGCCGCGCATCTGGGGCTTGGTCTTCGTCGTGGTTGTGAGCTGACGTGCGGTATCGGGGCTGAGACTGCGGCGGTCGGTCATGGCTTCCCTTTCCTGGGACGGTCGCTGCTGCGGAGCAGCGTGGAAGTTCAGCAGTCAACAGGAATCCGGCGTCGTCGCGGCGGGGAACGAGAGAGCTTCTCCGTCCGATCTGGCGCGGACGACGCGGGATCCACCACTGCGCCTTACGGTGCCGAAGGGATGCGGCGCTGCGGCCGGCTCGAAATCCAGCGGCTGATAACCGCTTTCCGGGTGAACGCCATTATCTGGAACAGTTCGGGATGAGCTCGAGGTCGAACTCGCGGCGCGGGAGTGGATCGCGGGAACGGTGGAGGCCGCGCTCGCACGCTCCCCGCGGTGGCGGTTCCTTGCTGGCCTCCCGGAGTGCCACTCGCATCGCACGCGCGCCCGCTATCGAGCCTGCGGGCCGGCTCCACCGGGATCGCTCTGCTCTGCGCCTCAGGACAGCTTCAGGAGTACGGGGGCAGCAAGGGATGATCTCGATGCTGGAACCATCCCTCGCTGCGTCACCCGCGCGTCTTGCCCGCAGCCCGGTCCTCGGCTGCCATCTCGCGTTCGATCCCGTCCTGCACATCCGGGTCGTCGACGTCCTTACCAGCAGCCCGGGCGGCTCGGTACTTCTCTGCCAACCGGCGTTCCTGCATTCGGTCTTCGGCCTCCTGCGTCGCCTCCTGCCGCGCCTCGTCCGGGTGCTCCTTCCTGTGCTTGGCCGCTGCTGCTGCGGCCTGGGCGAGCCCTTCTTCGTCGTCGTGCAATTCCGACATCCGTGTCACCTCGTGTTCTGTCGATGCTCGTGGGCGCGAAGCAGCGGGGGAGAGAGCGTTTCAGCGGTGTCTCGTGTACCGACGAAGCCGCGCCACGAACGTGTCCGGCTCGCCGGGGCGGCGGCGCATGATGACCTAGCCACCGCCCCGACGGAATTCCTCGATCAGTTCGGGATGATGTCCTTGTGCGCGCGATCGTTGAAGTACCAGAGGCGATCCGCCGAGGAAATCTCCCTGTTGCGCACAACGTAGTCCCAGGTTCCGCCGTAGTCTTGGACGCACAGGACGACTGACGTGTCCACGTGCGAGCAGAGCTTCACGAGATGCCCTTCGCCGGCGACGTCGCGCCACACGCGCCACTTCTGCCGATCCGAGTCGTTGGCCTGCTTGAGCAGAGCATGGTTGCCATCGGCATCGGGATCGTCGTTACCAACGTCCACGCGGAACGTCTCGTTGTCGTCCGACTGCTCGATGTGGATGATGTCGTTCCCGTATTCGTCCTCGCCGACTTTGACCGTGTTCCACCGCTGCGGACGGGTCGTGTCCCAGTTCGAGTAACGAGTGACGATGATGCTCCTTCCGTCCGCGAGACCTCCACCGTAGACGGACAGCCGGCCCCCGTTGAGGCGGTTGAGAACGAGCGCGTCCTGGTACCCATATGCCATGGGAAGCCTCCAATTGCAGGAGTTGCTGCGACGCCTCAGGACGCTACAGACGCTCCGTTCGCCGGATAAAGAAGTTGTTGATCATGCCGTCCGAATGGCCGAGTGATCATGAGCCCGCAGGCGAACCACGCCACCGCACGTGGTCTTTGATGCATGCCGCACATCACAAAAGATCACTCCGCATGGGGAGTAGGAGCGACGCCGCCCCCGACACCGGAACGGCCGTGCAGTTGCTCGGACCACCCGCCGAGTCACTGCCCTGCGGCCGACCCCACAGGGGAGGACTAGTCTGTACCGCGAGCGGCATCAGTGCGGACGAACGTCGCAGTCTTCGCCTCCGTGGTCCCCATGTGTTCCCGCAGGGACAGCGCAGGCAGCGAAACGCCTGGCCACCAGGGGCGCGGTTGGCAGCCCGCAAGTCAGCCGGCACTGCCTTCAGAGGTTCGAATCCTCTACCCGGCATCCAGGGCCGACGGCCCCGTGCCCTGCACCGGCAGGCCACGGGGTCGTTCGCGTGCGGTCCGGTTATGTCCGGCTGGTGAATTTCCCCGGTAGTTCGGAGGCTTTGGTGGGCCCCCGGGGCGGCTCAGCAGCCTGACCCGAAAGCGGCGCGGAGACCGCGATACTCGTACAGCCCCAACGCCAACCGCCAACGAGGTTGGACCGAACTGCCCCATCGCCGGTTGAAGAGGCGTTTCCGCCAGGAGCGCCGCTTCGTCCATGGCTGCGGCAGTCTATTCAGCCTATTCGGAGGCGCCGGCTTCAGCGGGGATTAGGTAGCTGTTGACGAAGCCTGACAGCCCGAACACGACCGCGGCGGTGATACTGGGGATCAGTAGCGTGTCGGAGGTCCAGGTGATCCAGTCCGGTCGTAGTAGGAGCACTCCGGCGAGCTGTATCGACACCAGCAGTGTGGCCAGGGCGAGGAACACCAGCAGGGTCGTGATGAACGCCGCTCGGCACGCGGCCTGCGTGCGAGTGCGCAGCGTGGTCGTCATGTCGTGTCCTTTCGCGGCGAAGGTCAGGTGAGCACGGGCAGCACGCCCCAGGCGATCAGACAGCCGATGAGCATGATCGGGAGCATGTAGTAGCCGATCAGGGGCAGGAACATCTTTTCTGGTTTGGCGCCGGTGATTCCGGCGGCGACGAAGATCGAGCCGGAGGCTGGTGGTGAGGCGCCTTCGGTGGAGGCGAAGACGAGGATCGCGGTCACGGCCAGGACCGGGTCGACTCCTACGGATACCAGCGCGAGGAGGGAGACGTGGCCGACGGCGGTGAGTGTGGCGGTGGAGGACAGGGGGCCGGCGATCACGGCGATGAGCACGCCCACGAGTAGGGCCATCACGTACTTGTTGAGGTGCACGTCGCTCAGGATGGCTTCGATGTCGCCGGCGAGTCCGAGGTTGGTGAGGGTTTCGCTGGCGGCGACGGCGAAGAACAGCAACGCGCCGATGCTGGTGAAGCGGGGCATCGCCGCGGCGAGCCAGTTGGCCCAGGCGCGGGTGTCGCGGGGGAGCGTGCGTCTGCCGATGAGCAGGGCCAGTGCGGTGACCAGGACGGGGATCCAGGTCAGGATGGAGATGTCGTCGAGCGATGCGCCGAGCAGGTTGTTGTTGCTCAGGGCGGAAGCGATGGGGCCGACGGTGATCGCGATCGGGACGAGGGCGCCGAGCACGATGGTCAGGGCCGCTCCTCCCTCGCGCAGTGCCCGGGACAGCGGTTGGAGCTCCGCTGAGGGGGCCCGTTGGATGCCGTCGCGGCGTGCGAGGTGGGCGATGAGCAGTACTCGCCACGCGAGCTGATAGATCCCGGCGCACAGCAGGGCCAGGTAGATTTGGCCGGTGGTGACTATCGAGCCGGCGAAGCCGATCATGATGACCATGGATGAGCTGGGCGGCATCGCCGCGCCGAGGCCGCCGTTGCCGGCCATGAACGTGGCGCTGCGTTCGGGGCTCCAGCCGGTGCGGACCATCCAGGGGCCGGTGAACGAGCCGGTCGCGGCGGTGTTTCCGGAGTTCGACCCGGACAGTGCGCCCATGGCGGCCGATCCGGTGGCGTCGACGAGGACGGGGCCGCCCCGGATCCGCCCGACGAGCGAGTTCAGGATCGTCAGGATCTTGCCGATGAGCCCGGTCCGGTCGACGACGTAGGCCATGAACACGAACGCCATCGCCGCGTACAGGACTTCCTCGTCGAGGGCGCCGCGCAGGCCGGTGACCAGTGCCCCGGGAGCGTCGGGGCCGGCGAAGGCCGCGATGACGAGGAAGCCGAGCAGCATGGCCTCGCCCATGTTCCGCTTGAATGCGACGTTCCAGATGATGATGACGGCGATGAAGGCGCCGAGTGCGATGAGCCCGGTGGGCATGGACAGTTCCCCTCTGCGTCGTTGGAGCGGGGGCGAGGGCGATTGCCGGGGCGCCGAGATCAGTTGGCGCGCTCGTTGAGGATCTTCTGGTGGCGGGCGGATTCGTCGTCGAGCACGGCGCGTGCTCCGGCGAGGACGTCTTCGGCGTCGGTCAGCGGGACGGTGACGACGCCGTCGGAGTCGGCGACGATGATGTCGCCGTGGTGCACGACCGCCCCGCCGAGGGCGACATCGGTGCCGACCCGGTAGGGCCCGGACTTGTAGGGGCCGGCGGGCGAGGACCCCACGGCCCACACCGGGAAACCGGCTTCCTCCAGGGCCGGCACGTCGCGGACGGCACCGTCGATGACCATGCCGCGCACGCCGCGATTGATGGCGCGGTGCGCGATGAGCTCACCGATCAGTGCCCGCGACGGGTCCCCGCCACCGGCCACGACGAGGACGTCGCCGGGCCCGGCCATCGTCAGCGCCTCGTGGATCCCCTTGTTGTCACCGGGCCGGCACAGCACCGTCAGGGCACGGCCGGTGAGTCGCTCGGCCGGCCACATCGGACGCACCCGGGGGCCGATGACGCCGAGGCGGTCTCCCGCATCGCCGATGGCGGCGGTGGGAATCCGCGCGCATTCCTCCAGCAGTCCCGCCATCTCGCACGGGGGCCGCTGGCTCAGTGCCCGGTGGCGGTTGCTCACGGCCGTGGTCACCAGCGGAGCCACGCCGAGGGAATGCACCAAATCCGTCGCGGCGGCGGACTCGCGCATGCGGCGCAGCGCGTGCTTGCGCGTGCCCCGGTCGAGCCGGTCGAGAGCGGTTTCACCGCCGACGAGCTCTCCGGCGATCTGCGCCCGGACCCACGCGGTTTCCCCAGCTGCCTCGGCAGCGTCCATGGCCTCGGTGATCACCGCGCCGAGCCCCTTCATGAAGACCGTGCGCAGGATCTTGCGTCGCGAGGCATCCCCCGCCGAACCGCCGATCACGTCGACCTCAGCCCCCAGACCGCGGAACAGCTCCGCCGCCTCGCCGCAGGCCGGTCCTGAACTGATCAACGCGGTCTGCGCGCCGAACCGGGGGACCGATCCGATGACGGCGACATCCACACAGCGGTGCGCGAGCTCTCCGAACGCGGCCGCGACTTCGGCCTTGCACTCCGGAGAGGCGGCGTTGAGATCCGCGTACACCGCGGTCGGATCCAGGTGGGGCGCGACCTCTGCGGCCACGTCGACGGCGTGCGCAGCCGTCACCAAGCTGATGACCAGGTCCGCTCCCCATACCGCCTCGACCGCGTTCGAAGCGGCGGTGACACCTTCGGGCATCGGCGCGTCCACCGGGTCATAGGCGAGGACAGAAGCCCCGGTCGCGGTGAAACCCGCCGCGTAGACGGTTCCGGCCTCGCCCATGCCCAGCACTGCGATCTTCATCGCTCTCCCTTATCATTCTATGATATAGAACTTCATAAGACGATTTGGAGCATCACTGTGCGAGCGCCGACGACGGGCGTCAAGAGAAATGAACGAAGTTCTCATGCAGTGATATATTGCAGTGCGACGATCTGGAGGTGCTATGACAACCGCGAAAACCAGCACGATGCGCTCGGTGCACCGAGCTTTCGACGTCCTCAAGCACCTGGAGCTCGCGCAGCAACCGCTGCGATTGACCGACCTCGCCCAGCGCGCCGGCCTGCACGTCGCCACCACGCAACGTCTGGTCACCGTGCTCACCGAACACGGATACGCCAGCCGGCACGCGAACGGGTACACCGCCGGACCCGCCGCACTGTCGACCGCGCACGCCTTCGCCACCACCAGCCCGCTGCGCCTCGTCGCCCGCCCCGTCCTCGAGGAGATCGCCACCGCCACCGGGCTGACTGCCTCGCTGTACGTGCGTGTCCAGCACAACCGGGTCCTCATCGAGCGCGTCGAAGGCGGGCAACGCCCGCAGTACTCGCTGCCCGTCGGAGAACGGCTGCCGCTCTACCCCGGCGCCGCGGGCAAAGTCTTCCTCGCCGGCGAGGAAGATCTTGAGGCGACCGCGGCTGAGCTGCAGTCGGTCGCCCTCGCTAGCGGTACCGTGCTGAGCACCACCGACATTCACGCCGATCTGTGTCAAGTGCACGAGAACGGGTTCGCGATCTCCGTCGACGAACGCCAATTCGGCACGACCGCGGTCGCCGCGCTCATCACCGATCCCACGGGCGGCACGCTGGGATCACTCGGTCTCAGCGGCGCCACCAGCTCGCTCGGCGACATCCACACCACCCCGCTGCCCAGTGACGTCCGCCGCGCCGCCCACGCCATCGGATCCCGAGTCCCCACGACTCCCCATTAGCTGGGCCCGCGCTGATTTCGCCGAGCACAGGGGGCCTGGAAGCCGTGTCCGGAGAACGCGTCGGCGAGAATCAGCGCACTGGTCTCGCCTGCGAGGCCAGTGTCGGTGGTGCAGGACCTCGCCGTAGGTGGTGTGGATTGCTCGCGGTGCAGGCAGGAGCCGGTGGATGTCCTCGCGGGCTCGGGTGTGAACGTGCCCGCCGCTCGGCGGGCGAACCGCAGGGCATCGACCGCGCTGATGCTCACGTGCCGCATCGGGACCGAGGGGACGTGGTGCGCCCACGGTCTGGGTGCGAGGACGATGCGATCACAGCGGTGCTCGCCGTGCCCTGCGGCGGAGCATGCGACGGGCCGGTCCGTTGATGTCGCGGGAAGAGGTGCGTGCGCGTGTCGTCTCGGTGCGGGGGCGTGTGTTTCCGGCCGGGGCTCCACTGTCCGAAGAGGCACGAGGAGCGCAACGCCTGGTGGGGTGCGACGGTCCGCGGACTTGACGGGATGCTGAGGACGGCGGCTGCGGAGGTGATGAGCTCGCCGGTCAGACCGCGACTCGGGGTCGTGCTGGGGTGAGGTGGTCCACTGCGGTCTGCTCCGCGTGCGGGGACAGCAGCGCGCGGAGTTCATCGGCTGCGGTTCCGAGGAGCTCGCCGTCGCGAGTGGACTGGAGGGTCTCGAGGACGAAGACCACGTGCGCGGAGTCTTCGGTGACGCGGGTGCGGTGGGCGTCGCGGTGGTTCCAGTGGCGGGTCAGGACGCCGGTGGTGTCGGTGTAGATGATCTCGCCGTGCCCGGGGTTCTCGAGGGTGTCGGGTTCGCCGAGCGAGGTGAAGGACTCGGTGCCGTCGGCGTGGCCGAGGACGACGTCGCCGGTGACGTGGTCGAGGTCGAAGGCGCCGGCGGGCAGTCCGTGGTGGACGGAGACGGCGTTGTAGGAGTCGACGGCCGGGTTGATGCGCGGCAGGGACCCCTTCTTGACCAGGCGGCGGCCGAGCGCGTCGACGCTGGGGCGGGTGCGGCGCGGGTTGGTGCCGAAGGAGCGGTAGGCGGTGTGCCAGGCCGCGATGCGGGGGTCGGTCTCGTCGGCGGGCTGCCAGGTGCCCTCGGCGAGCTGCTGTTCCAGCCGTTCGAGGGCGGCGGTGGTCCCCGGCCAGGGTTCGCGGCCGCGCAGGCCGGTGGCGGTGACCAGGGCGATGCGGGTGTCGCCGAAGGCGTCCGCGACGGCGGGAGTGAGGGAGAAGGCGGGCATGGGGCTCTTCCGTTTCCGGTGTGCGGGGCGGGCGGTGGTCAGGAGTTCCAGGGACCGATGCGGTCCAGCCGGCGGCGCTGCTGGCGTGCGGCGGGCGCGTCGAGGCCCTGGCCGCGTTCGGATCGCGCTCGATCGCCGTCCACACCGGATTGGGGCGGGCGAGGTGGACGAGCAGGTGCTCGCCGTCGCAGGTGAAGCGGGTCGGCACGACGGTGGGCGGCTGTCCCGGCGGGCCGTTGACGCGCAGCTGCCCGAAGTCGTGGCCCTCGGCGATCCAGTCCTGCCGTTCGGCGTCGTCGAGGCCGGCGTCCCAGGGACGCACCAACATGCTGTCCTCCTCGATTCGGTGAGCGGGCGCACGCGCGTTCAGGTCACGGCCAGCAGGCTCACGGCGACGGCGGCGGTGCCCAGGCCGACGAGCTGGCCGCGGTGGACCCGCTCGGCGGTCACGCCGCAGGCGAGCAGGACCGTGCCGGCGGGGTAGAGGGCGACGACCACGGCGACGACGGCGAGGTTGCCGCTGCGGGCGGCGAGCAGGAACAGCAGGTTCGCCACCGAGTCCAGCGCGCCCGCACCTGCCGAGATCGCGTACGCGGGGCGTTCGGGTCCCAGCTTGCGGTGCATCAGTCCCGCCGCGGCCAGGGTGACGCTCGAGGAGACCGCCCGGCCGACGATCAGCGGAGCCACCCCGCTGTCGGACGGAGCCTGGTGCAGGCAGATCAGCTGGCCGGCGATGGCCGCGCCCGCGCCGAAGGCCAGCAGCAGCGCGGTCCGCGAGGGCCGCGCCGAGCCCGCGCCGGGGCCGGCGCTGACCAGCACCACCGCCACCAGCGCGAGCGGCAGGCCCACCGCTCCGGCCGTGGTCAGGTGCTCGCCCTGCAGCAGGCCCGCACCGACGGGCAGCGCCGCGGAGGCCAACGCGGTCACGGGGGAGAGCACGTTCATCGGCCCGATCGCCAGGGTGCGGTAGAGCAGGACGAACGCGGCGGCCGAGGCGACCCCGGACGCGGCACCCCAGACCAGCGTCGCGGGGCCGAACGACGCGCCGAGCACCGGCCACAGCAGCAGTTCGACCGCGAGGCTGGCCGGAGCCGCGACCACCACGGTCCGCAACGCGTGCGCCTTGCGGGCGCCGAGACCGCCGAAGAAGTCGGCGCACCCGTAGGCCAGCGAGCTGCCCAGGGCCAGCAGCAGAGCGAACACGGCACATCCTTACTAGTCAATGGAACGACCAGACTGTACATTGAACCGACCGAAGGATGTCAACAAAACGACCGCGCGGTGCAGTAAACTGTCCAGCAGCGAGGAGGGGGCTCCGATGATCGAGACGGCCGCGGCCCTGCGGGCGGTCGCGCACAACGTCCGCGCGGCCCGGCTCCGCGCGGGCCTGTCGCTGGATGAGCTCGGCCGTCGCGCCGAGGTCAGCAAGGGCGCCCTGGTGGGGCTGGAGAAGGCCGAGGGCAACCCCAACCTGGCCACCCTGGTGCGCCTGGCCGACACCCTCGGCATCTCCGTGTCCGCCCTGATGCAGGGGCCGGCCGAGGACCGCGTGCGCGTGGTGACCACCGACGAGGTGGCCCCCCTCTGGAGCGGGGCGCGGGGCGGTCAGGCCCGGCTGGTGCTGACGACCTCCGGCGCGGCTCCGACCGAGCTCTGGCGCTGGCAGCTCGAACCCGGCGAGGAGTACCCCAGCCACCCCCACCAGGCCGGCGTGGTGGAAACCGTCAGCGTCACCGCCGGTCGGATGACACTGCTCGTCGACGGCACCGAGTACGCCGTCGAGGCCGGGCAGACCGCCACGTTCGACGGCGACGCCCCGCACGCCTACCGCGGCGCGGGCGCCGGGACCTGCCACCTGATCATGACCGTCCACCTGCCGCCCGGACCCGCCTCCCCCGCCTGATCCGGGCGGCGGAGGGTGCGCGCTCACCCGAGCCGGCCGGGCACTTCGCGATCGGAGCGGCGCAGCGCGCCTTCGCGGCACCCGGCCGGTCGGGGCGGCCGGCCGGGGGTGGCGGGTTCGCAGCCGCTCCGCGCTACCCCGCTCGGCGGAGTCCCGCGGGCGGGAGCGGCCCGTGGTGGTCCTCCGCGTCCCCGGCGGGTGCGCGGCGGCGCTCGGTGCTGCCGACGTCGTCGGGGGAGTCGCTCCTCCGGGGCTCCTCGGCGGCCGGCTGCGATCGCCGGTGCGTGGTGCTGCGGTGCACCAGCAGCAGGCAGACGAGGCCGAGGACCAGCAGTCCGTGCGCGGCCAGGCGGGAGACGGACACCGCGGAGTTGGCGAAGTCGACCGCGCAGAACCCCGTGAGCACGGCCAGGAACGCGGAGAGCACGGGGATGAGCCCCGCGCTCGCGCGCACGCGGTAGGCGCACCAGAGCAGCCCGAGGCCGAGCGCGAGGTTCCACGAGGTGCTCTCGTTGAACAGGTGCCCGGCGGTCAGCGCGCGTTCCGCGTGGTCCCCGCCGGACCCGGGCAGGCCCGTCAGCTGCGACGCGCCGAGCGCGATCTGGCACACGGCCACGCAGGCGAGCAGCACGCGCGGCCAGCGCGCCGGTCGGCGCGGCCGGCTCGCCGCCGCCTCCACCACGGACCGGGACACGTCCGGGACGGGGTGCACCGGGCGGAGGCGCAGCGAGCGGGACAGGTCGCGTGCGCGCTGCTCCCACGACCGGCAGGCCGAGCACTCCGCGAGGTGCTGCTCCACGTGCTCGGCCGGGACGGGCGGGGCTTCCCCGTCGAGCCGGGCCGAGAGCGCTTCGCGGCAGGTGTCGCAGTCCACGTCCATACTGTCGTGCGGCAGGTGGGCGCAGTTCCCGCGCGGCCCGCGCGAGCGGGCGGAGCGGTGGGGCAGGTGTCGCATCGGTGCTTCCTCGTCCTACCCGGTTCCTTCGGAGGGCTGGTGCTCGGAGGCGAGCAGGTCCTCGCGGGCGCGCGCCACGCGGGAGCGGATGGTGCCGACGGCGCAGCCGCACACGCCTGCCGCTTCCTGGTACGACAGGCCCAGGACCTGGGTGAGCAGGAGCGCTTCGCGGCGCTCCTCGTCGAGCCCGCCGAGCACCAGGTTCACCTCGACGAGGTCTTCGAACCCGGCCGCGACCCGGTCGCGGTCCGCGGCGGACGTCCAGTCGAGCCCGGTGTCGGTCCGGGGGCGGGACCGCTCGTAGCGGATGTTGTCCACGACGACGCGGCGGGCGATGGACAGCAACCAGACCCGGACCGAGGAGCGCCCGGAGAAGCGGCGGAGCGCTTTCAGCGCCCGCAGGTAGGTCTCCTGCGCCAGGTCGTCCGCCGCGCGGACCCCGGCGCGGTGGGCGATGAAGCGCCACACGTCGCGCTGCGTTCCGGCAACGAGCTCCTCCAGCGACGCGTGGTCACCGGCACGGGCGGCGAGCGCCAGTGCGGTGAGGCGATCGTCCTCGGACTGGGAGCGCATGGGGGTACCCTAGCCATCCGGTCGGGGGAGCGACGACGTCCGGCCGCGGGGTGTGCACGGCGTCATACCGCCGGGCAGGCGCCGGATTCCGCGGGACCTCGCCCGGCGGGCTCAGACGAGGGAGGCCGCCAGCATGTGCCCCATGCCGGCCGCCATCAGCGCGAGGCTGACCCGCACGGCGGGGGTGCTGTCGGCGACCAGTCCGACGCCCGCGCCCCGCTCCACCGGTGCGGCCGCGGGACCGCCCGCAGGCACGGTGGCCGCCGTTCCGACGGTGGCCGGGCGCACGACCGCGACGCGGCTCCACAGGTCGAAGGACCAGGCGATGACCTGCAGGGCGAGGTAGACGACCAGGACGGCCGTCACCGCGGCGGGTCCCCGCATGGGCAGGGCCAGCATGTAGACCATGACGAGCTTGTCGACCGCCGCGCCCGCCCACAGCGGGTTGAGCACCCCCTCGCGGCGGCGCAGCACGACCGCGGTCGCGGCCTCCGCGGCGGCCAGCAGCACGAAGACCGCGAGCCCGAGGCGGAACGTCGCCGAATGCCCCATGTGCGGCATCGCGTACATCAGCAGCATGCCGACGGCCATGATCGTGTGCCCGACGTGCCACCAGCGCGGCTGACTCCGCATCGATGCCGCGTGCCAGACGTGCACCGCGGTGATCGCGAGGAAGACCGCGGACCAGGCCCAGCGGGCCCACTCGGGCAACAGCGGCGTGCTCATGGCCATGTGGTCCACGGGCGCGACTCCTTCTGCTTCGACTCCGCCTCCGGTCACGGAGTCGGGTGACGATCGCGGGAAGTTCCCGGCCGAGGCGATCCGGTGGTCAGTGCTCTTCGTCACCCGAGCTGCGCGATCCGCGGTGCAGCCGGGCGAGCATCGCGTTGTAGGCCGCGAGCGCTTCCTCGGAGTCCGCGTCGTCGCCCAGCGACGAGGAGGGGGAGTCCCCGGTCTCGGCGAGGGTGTTGCGGCGGGCCTCCTCCAGCCAACTGCCCAGCCCGGCCTCGGAGCTGCGCGAGCGCGACCACATGCCGAGGATCACCGCGGCCACCGCCGCCATGCCGGCGTCGCCGAAGAACCACATGATCGCACCGGACAGCTGCTGGTCGGCCAGCAGGCTCGGCCCCCAGCCCGGGTGCGCGGCGGCGAAGGCGGGCGCCACCGGGTGCGGGACGATCATGAGCACCACGCCGACGAGCGTGTCCGGCAGCATGCCCGCCATGAGCAGCACGATCCGCAGCAGGTAGGGCACCCGGCGCCAGCGGACCGGTTCCCCGCCGATGACGGACAGGAACACCAGGTAGCCGCTGAGCACGTAGGCCGCGATCTCGACGTGCTCCAGCCCCGGGTTCTCCAGCCGGACCTGCAGGAACGGCGTGAGGTGCGTGCCGATGAGCACGGCGCTGTAGAGGGCGAACCCCACGGCGGGGTGGGTCAGCACACCCGCGGGCCGCGAGCCCAGCAGCGCTTCCCGGCGGCGCTCCTTCTCCGGCGTCGCCGCTGCGGAGACCCACAGCGACAGCGGGCGTCCCAGGGCCAGCAGGACCGGCACGAGCATGATCAAGGTCAGGTGCTGGGCCATGTGCACCGCGAACAGCACGTCGCTGTAGACGCCGACGGCGCTGTTGACGGCGAGCGCCCACGCCACCAGGCCGCCGAGGAAGCAGCACACCCACGACACCGGCCACCGCTGCCCCTGCCGGCGGCAGCTGAGCACGCCTGCCGCGTAGGCGACGGCCAGGGCCAGCACGACGCCGTCCCAGAGTGACCACTCCCAGCTCGTGAACGCCGAGACCCAGGTCAACGGCTGTTCGGTTCGCATATCGATCGGTGCTCTCCCACGAAAACCGGCCGCACTCGCTCGGTCGCCACGCTACTGCGCCGCTCCGGTGGCGGTTCGAGCCCCGAGGGGTGGGCGCGCCGTCGTGGCGCGCGTCACTGATCCCCGGGGCGGGGAACTCACCGGTGGCTCCGGGCGACTCGGTGGTCAGCAGGATCACCGCCGACCCCGGAGGCGAACCGTGACCGCCCGGCAGGACAACGCCGCCGCCGAGACCCCCTCGGGGCGCGACGAGGACCCGAGTGCGCAGCGGCGGAGCGGGCGCTCCGCGCTGCGGCCGCTGCTGTGGCGGCTGCACTTCTTCGGCGGGCTGCTGGCCGCGCCGATCGTGCTGTCGCTGGCGGTCACCGGAATCCTCTACGCCTGGAACCCGCAGATCGAGCAGCTGCTGCACCGCGATGCGCTCACCGCCGTCTCCGACGGACCGCCCCGACCGCTGGGCGAACAGGTGCGAGCCGCACGCGCCCAGCACCCGGGCTGGGACGTGTCCACCGTGACCCCGCCGGCTCCGGACGCCCCCCAGGGGGAGGAGACCACCGGCGTCGCGCTCGCACCGCCCGAGGCCGGGTCCGACAGGTTCGGCCAGCCCGCGGGGGCCACCACGGTCTACGTCGATCCGGCCTCGGTGAGGGTCACCGGCGAGATCGTCGAAGCGGAGCGCCCGGACGAGTGGCTGCGCAACCTGCACTCCAGCTGGCGCCTGGGCCCGGTGGCCGAGCCGCTGACCGAGCTGGCCGCCAGCTGGGTGCTCGTCTCCCTGCTCACGGGGCTGTACCTGTGGTGGCCCCGCGACCGCCGCGCGCTGCGGCGGGCCTTCCGGTTCTCCCGCCCCGGCCGGGCGCGCTGGCGCTCGCTGCACGGCACGCTCGGCGTCGGGCTCCTCCTCGGCTTGGCGCTCCTCGTCGGCACCGGGTTGACCTGGACGAACTACGCCGGCGGCTGGATCGACCTGGCCCGCTCGCAGCTGCACTCCGACACGCCCGCCGTGTCCACCCAGCTCGCAGGCACGGCCGCGGCCGGAGACCACGCGCCCGGACGCGGTTCCGACCCGGCGGCCGAGCAGCGCTCCGCGGACGTCGACCGGGTCGCCGCCGCCGCGCGGAACGCCGGGCTCGGTGGGGTGGTGGAGCTCGAACCGGCGCAGCAGCCCGGGCAGGCGTGGACGGCCACCGTCGAGGACGACCGCTGGCCGATCACCGCCACGAGCGTGGCCGTCGACCCCGACACCGGCCGGATCGCCGATCGCGTCGAGTGGAGCGACTACCCGCTGCTGGCCAAGGCCACGACGCTGGGCATCGCCTTCCACCAGGCCCAGCTGTTCGGGCTGGTCAACCAGGTCGGGTTGACGCTGCTGGCCCTCGGCACCACCGCGCTGGTCCTCGCCGGCTGCCGCACGTGGTGGCTGCGCCGCCCCGCCGGGGGCCTCGGCGCACCGCCGCGCGCGGGCCCGCTGCTGCGCACCGTCCCGGTGCCGCTGCTGCTGGGCTTCGCGGTGCTCGCGGTTCTGCTGCCCGTGCTCGGCGCGTCCTTCGCGGCCTACCTGGTCGTCGAGCGGGCCGTCCGCGCGGTGCGCGCTCGGGCGCGGGCGTAGCCCCCGCGCCACCGGCAGCGCGGCGGCCTCGCCGGAGCGCGTGCACCCGTCAGGCGCTGCCGCCCTGGGCGGGCTGGTGCTCGGCGCTCCAGGAGGCGAGGATGCGCAACCGCTCGTCGGTGGCGCTGCCCGCCTCGGCGGTCCCGCGCCACCGCCGCGTCGCCGGCCAGCACGCACCCGCGCACCACTGGCCGGACCGCGCGGTGGAACGCGCCCAGTGCCCACCGGCTCGTCGCGACCAGGTCGGCTTCGGCCAGCACGGCGCGCACCTCAGCGGAGGGCAGGGCCGTGCGGCGCAGCCGCGCGCCGGGGGTGCGCCAGCCGGCGAGTTCCGCGGCGATCGCGAGTCGCAGACCGTCCGCAGGGCAGGCGCTAACCGCACCGGCGCCGAGGCGCAGCCGCCACCGGCCCCACCGCGGTCCCAGCCACTTTCCGTCGCAGCGCGCCACCACCGCGACGTCATCGCTGACCAGCTGCTCGGACACCGTTGCGACGTCGGCCATCGCGGCGGCCTCGTCGACCAACCGCCACAGCCGGGGGAACTCGGCTCGCTCCATCGCCACACCCGGCCGCTCGGGCGGCGCGTGCAGCAGCGCTCGCCAGAACGGCCACAGCAGCGCGATCAGCACCGCGATCGTGACCAGCCGGGACAGCGCGCCGAACCACTTCTGCTCGACCAGCCGCAGGGCGAACTCGAACCCGGCCAGCAGCACCAGGAGCGGACCGGCCACCAGCACGGCCGCGAGCAGGAGGTAGCAGATTCCGCGTCGTCACACCCCGCCGAGTCTGCACCATCCGCCCGTGCGCACGGGGGCTCGTGGATGAACCGCTGTGCGGGCGATTCCGGTGCGGTAGCCGTCTCGCGGTCGTTCAGCGCTGCCCGCGCCGCCGGTTGTCGCCCCTGGTCCGGGCAACACTCATGTGGTAACCCGTACGGGTGTTTCATCCTCGGAGGGTGAAACCATTCGGTGGGGCAAGCCCTCAACGGTCGATGCGACTCGCACGTTCCCCGGCTTGCGCCTCCGCGGGGCGTAGCAGGACCGGAGGGAACCGCACCATGCCTGAACGGGCGCAGCGCGCCGACGCAGCGAACTGCCTCCCGCGTTCGGGCCGGCGCGGCCCGCGCACGGCCGCGGTGATCGTGCTCGCCCTCGCCTGCGCGGGCCTCACCGGCGGCAGCGCGGGGCCGTTCCGCGAAGCCGGGCACCGCTACGTCACCCGCCCCGACCTCCACCCGCCGCGCACCGAGGTGACGGTGCCGCCGCGCGGGACCGAAGACGGCTACGTCCTCCGCTCGCCGGTGAACTCCGACGAGGCGGCCATCCCCACCACCCGCGAATCCCCCGGGCAGTCCGGCGCCCTGATCACGGACGAGCGGGGCGAACCCGTGTGGTTCCACCCGGCCGAGCCGGGCGAGGCGATCTTCGACCTGCAGAAGCAGCAGTACCGCGGGCAGCCGGTGCTCACCTACTGGGAGGGCGACCTGATCGCTCCGCCCGGATACGGCGAGGGGACCGCCGTGATCCGCGACCGCTCCTACCGCGAGATCGCCCGCGTGCAGGCGGGCAACGGGTTCGACGCGGACATCCACGAGTTCCGGATCACCCCGCGGGGCACGGCGCTGCTGCTCGGCTACCGGGCCGTCCCCGCGGACTTGCGCCCGGTCGGCGGGCCGGCGGACGGGCGGCTGCTGGAGAACGCGGTGCAGGAGGTGGACATCGAAACGGGAGAAGTGCTGCTGGACTGGCGCGCCACCGAGCACATCGGACTCGACGAGTCCTACTTGGAACTGCCGGAGGACACGAAGGCCGTTCCGTGGGACTACTTCCACGTCAACTCGGTCAACCTGGACCACGACGGCAACCTCCTGCTCTCGGCGCGCAACACGCACGCCGTGTACAAGATCGACCGGAACACCGGGCGGGTGCAGTGGCGGCTCAACGGCACGGAGACCGACTACTCCCTGCCGCCCGAAGCGCAGTTCCAGTGGCAGCACGACGCGCAGCGGCGGTCGGACGGGACGATCAGCCTGTTCGACAACGGCGTTCCGGAGAAGGAGCGCTCCCGCGGGCTCGTCCTGCGCCTCGACGAGGAGGCGGGCACGGCCGAGGCCGTCCGGGAGGACTGGCGGCCCGCGCCGGAGCTGAGCCCGAACATGGGCAACTACCAGCTGCTCGGCAGCGGCAACGCCTTCACCGGCTGGGGCGGCGGCTCCGGCTACACCGAGTTCGGCCCGGACCGGTCCGTGCGCCACGAGGCCGAGCTGTCCGGCGGCTTGAAGTCCTACCGCGCCTACCGGGAACCCTGGGTGGGACGCCCCGCGACGGACCCGGACGTGGCCACCCGCCCGGACGGGGACGGCACCGCGGTCCACGCCAGCTGGAACGGCGCCACCGAGGTCGCCCGGTGGCGCGTGCGCAGCGGCCCCGCGCCGGACCGGCTGACCCCGGAGCAGGAGGTTCCCCGGCGGGGGTTCGAGACCGGAGCCAGGATTTCGACCACCGAGGGGTACGTCGCGGTGGAAGCCCTCGACGAGCACGGCGAGGTCCTCGGGCGCTCCGAGCCGACCCGCATCGCGTAGGGACGAGAGCTCACTCCGCGGGCCGCAGGCCGACGACGGTGCACAGGTCCCGGCCGAACGCGGTCAGCTCGATCCGGTAGCGGCGGGTGGACGCGCGGCCGGCTTCGTGCAGGGCCTCGGTGACGGCGGGCTGGATCTCGAGGACGTCGTAGGCGCTCTGCTCGGGCAGCGGTTCGCGGGAGAACGCGATGAGCCCGAGCCGGAGGAGGTTGTCCAGGTAAGCCGGGACGCGCTCGCAGCGGCGGCATCCCGCGTGCTGGCCGATCATCGTGATCCCGCCCGCGACCAGCCGCCCGCCGGAGCCGAACGCGCGCTTCGCGCGCACGTCCACCACCGCCTGCGGCCCCTCGCGCGCGAACAGCCGCAGGATCCGCGCCTCGTCCGGGGAGAGCTCGCTGACCAGCCGCACGTAGGCGGGGTGCTCGCCGTCCACTCCGCGCACCTCGCTGGACGCGTCGAGCAGCGCGGCGAACCGCTCGGCCACGCTCAGCTGCCTGGTGGAGGTGGCGCTCCCGCTCGCCTCCACCCGCTCGCGCAGGACCCTGGACAGCGGATCCGGGAGGTCGCTCATGCCCAGTGCGCTGCGCACCGACTCGCGGGCCTCGTCGGCGACCTGCTCGAGCACCGCGTTCGCGGGCTCCCCGGAGAGCGTGCCCTGGAGGACGCGGTGACCGATGCGCAGCGAGGTGCCCGTGGCCCAGAGGCTCGTGCGCAACGCCCCGTGCGCGAAGACCGTGGCCACACCGGGCAGGGCGCGCAGCACCACGGTGGACGCGTCCTCGTCTCCCGGATCCCGGCCGTGCCCCGGTGCCGGGGCACCGGAGCCGCTCCCGTCGGGGCCGCCCACGCCGTCGTCGCTCACCTCGGGGTCGCTCACGTCAGGCTCCGAAGACCACGACGTGCAGCGCTCCGGCGAGGAGCCCCAGCGCGGCGCCGTGCAGGATCAGCAGCCACTCGTCCTCCTTGATCGCCGACCGGAGGGATTCGGCGAAGTCCGCCGGGCCCATGCTCCGCATGCGCTCGGCGACGAGCCGGTAGATGTTCTCGCTCTGCTTGCGGCTGAAGGCGGCGTCCCGCAGCGACACGTCGCTGAACTGCCCCGCCTTCCGCGCCATCGTCCCGGTCATGCTGCGGTACTGCCGCTGCCCGAGCGTGAACCGCAGGGGGATGTGCACCGAGTCGACCGCGCGGGTCACGGCGGGGCGGAGGTGCCGTTCGATCACCCTGCTCGTGCGGTCCCCGCTCGGCCCGTGGAAGAGCTCCCGGCTGATGTTGTCGAGCGTGATGACCTCGTCGGCGATGATGCGCGCGTAGATGTCGGCGACCTCCCGCTGGCGCCGCAGGAACAGCCCCTGGATCCGCAGCGGTCCGATCCTCCGCGGCTGCACCGGTTCGAAGATCGCGGCGATGGCCAGCCAGTTCGTGACGTGGCCGATCACCACTCCCGCCACGGGCAGGACCCACCAGTGCGGGAACACCGCCGTGACGAAGATCAGCGGGACGCCCAGGAGCAGGCCGAACAGGAAGCCGAAGTGCACGATCATGCGAAGCTCGCGCTTGCCCACCTCGTAGAAGACCTTGTTCGCCAGCGCCGGGTCCTGCTCCATGTGCCGGATGACCATGATCTTCACGTCGAGGATCTGGTCGATGTCCGAGCCGATGCCGCGGGTCACCGACCGGGCGATCTCCGGCAGCTGCCCGGCGAGCCGGTCGTGGATGGCGTCGCGCACGCGGCCGGGCGCCGTGGCCCACAGGGTCGGGTACCAGGTCTTGACGAGGTTGTCGATCAGCGCGTCGATCTCCTTGTCGGAGGTGTGCAGGATGTGCCGCGCGATGACGTCCGGGTCGAGCTGCTCGTAGAACTCCGCCTGGGTGCCGAGCTTGGACAGTCCCTTGTCGACGGCGACGCTGCCCATCTTCGCCGCGCGGGACGGGATGATCCCCTGCCAGCCGAGGTGCCCGTTGCGGATCCCGAGGGGGACCTGGAGGACCCTGCGGGGCAGGAGCTGCGCCAGGGCGGCGAGCCCGGGAACCCGGACGCCGCGGAAGCGCACCGGGTAGAACAGCATCCACACGCCGGTGGCGTTGGTGATCCACCCGATCACGGCGGTGAACAGGGGGATCGACGCGTGGTGGACGGCACCGCTGGTCTCCACGAGCGGAAGAGGCGATGCCAGGTCCATCGTTCACCCCGTCGACGTGCGGTGCCGGATCGGCCGCGAAGCACGGGGTGCGGGCTCGTGCGGACCGATCCCGCGCCGCCGGCTCGGTGCCCCCCGCGGACGCGGCCGTGCGCCCCTGTCCGCCTGCCGTTGCGCGCTCGGCAGTGTAGATCAGGGCGCACCCGCGTGGCCATGCTCGCCCGCGCAACCGTCCCGGGGCGCCCGAGCTGCGCCGGGCCCTCGCTGCGCTGCTACTGCGCCGCTGCGCCCGGTTCGCGCGAGTCCGCGGGGCTCAGGCGCACCACCCCGGAATCGAGGTCCAGCGGTCCGCCGCCCGCGCTCGCGGAGCGGTCGTCCTCGGTGACCAGCTCGACGCGCCGCAGGTGCTCCTGCTGGTGCTGGGCGCCCGGGTTGAACAGGCCGTCCACGCCGAGCACCGCGCCGGCGGCGGGCCGGTGCTCGCGGGCGGGGCGGTGCTCGCGCCCCGCCCCGGACGTCCGGTCGGTGGCACGCCGCCGCCACCGCCGCCGTGCCCGTCCCGCCCGGTCGATCGCCATGCCCTCCACCATACGGCTCCGGGCGCGGTCACCGCCGCCACCGCGCGGGCCAGTACGGTGGGACCGTGTCGGACCCGCGCGAGATTCAGGTCGCCACCGCCGAGCTCGGTGAGCTGTCCGCGGCGCTGGACGTGGTCGACGAGCGCGCCGTGCTCAACCACCGCTACCGCAAGCTCATCCACACCTCCCGCGAGGAGCTCGCCGCCGAGCACGTGCGGCTGTCGCAGGCCCGCGGCATCGCGAAGCGCCTCATGGTGCTCGCCCGGGCCGGCGGCGAGGGGTTCGCCGAGTCGCTGCCGGCGGAGGAGCGCCGCGCCCTCGACGACGGGTTGGCGAAGGCCGACGAGCTGGTCTTCCACACCGAACCCGGGTGAGCCCCGCCCCTCACGCGCCGCCGGACCAGCCGCTCCAGGTCTCGACGGTGACGACGATCAGCTCACCGGAGGGCGGCTGCCGGCGGTACTGCTCGTAGCGCTCGCACAGCGCCCGCACCAGCTCCGGGTGCTCGGCGGCGGTGGAGATCGCCGCCGTCCCGTCGGCGCGCACCCACCACAGCCGGCTCCAGTCCGCGTCCTCGTAGTGGTCGGCGAGCAGCGACACGCGCGGGTTGGCCTCGATGATCCGCAGCCGGCGCAGCCGCCGGCCGCTCTTCGGCTTGTGGTCGACCGCGGTGACGACCTGGTCGCCGCGGGCGGCGAAGGTCACCGGGACCAGGTGCGGACGCGTCCCGTCGGAAGTGGCCAACCGCGCCACGCGCGCCCCGCCGAACCAGCAGCGGGCCTGCTCCGCGGACAGCCGCACCGGTCATCCCTCCTGCTTCGCCGCACCGCAGCAGCACCCCGTTCCCGGGACACCGGGCCCGGGAGGATCCAGGTGCATGGTGCCACCGCGCTCGGGGGCCGCGCCCGCGCTGCGGACGTGCCGGGCCGGCTGCGGGCGCGCGGGGATCGCCGCCGGGCGCAGCGGGCTGCTCCGAACGTCCGAAGGCCCCTGCGCCACCCGGAGGCCGCGGTTGCGCGAACTTCGCGTTCCGCCCCGATGTCCTATGTTCGGGGTGTGCCTTCGTGCGCTTCGACCGCCGGCGACATGGCCGGCCCCACCTACCGCGACAGCGGTCACTGGCGGCGGTACCAGGAGTTCTTCCCGACAGCGCTGCGCGTGCCCGAGGGCGGCGCGCCGGACGAGGAGTGGTGGCGCGGGTGCGCCGGGCGGATCCACCTCGACCGCGTCGCGCGCCCGGAGGCCCGGGCGAAACTGCTCGTGCTGCACGGGGTCGGCACCTACGGCCGGATGCTCGCACCCTTCGGCCGCCTGCCGGGGCTCTCCGAGTACGAGTTCCTCGCCCCGGACCTGCCCGGTTTCGGGCTCAGCCGCGAGAACCGCGACCGGTGCTGCCCGGCCAGCTACACCCGGTGGGTGGAGTGCCTGCGGCTGCTCGTGCGGGCCGAGCGCGCCCGCGACCCGCGCCCGGTCGTGCTGTTCGGGCTGAGCACCGGCGGTCGTCTGGCCTACGACGTGGCCGCCGCGGGCGCCGACGTGGCGGCGGTGATCGCCACCTGCCTGGCCGACGCGCGGCACCCGGCGGTGCGCCGGAGGCTGGCCGCGCACCCCGGCTACGCCCGGTGGGCGCGGGCGCTGCCGTTCGTCCCCCCGCCGCTGGACGCGGTGCGCGTGCCGATGACGTGGGTGGCGAACCTCGCCGCGGTCAGCAACAACAGCCGGTTCGCGCAGCTGGTGCTGGCCGACCCGCTCGGCGGGGCGAGCGGGCTGCCGCTGCGCCTCGCGCGCACCTGCCTGGGCAGCGCGCCGGTGGTGCCGCCGGAGGTGTACACCGGCCCGCCGCTGCTGCTGGCCTGCCCGGACGAGGACCGGTGGTTGCCGCCCGCGGTCTCCCGCGCGTTCCTCGCGCGGATGGACGTGGCCCCGGGCGGGCCGACCCGGTACGCGCCGCTGCGGGGCGCGGGGCACGTGCCGGTGGAGGAGTCCGGACTGGCCGACCTCGACCGGGCCGCGCGGGACTTCCTCGACGAGTTCGAGCCGGGCTGAGCCCCCGCGGCCGCCCGCACGCTACGGAACGTGCCCGCAGGAACGCGAAACGTGCCCTCCCGGCTGCGTTGTGCTGATGATTGTCACACCGCCCGGGTTCCCCCTCCGGCGGGCGTTCGGAGCAGGTCATCGCGGGGTCCCGGACGCGGTGCGCGTTGCGCGCCCCCCTCCCGCGGGTGCGGGCAGCGCGCAGTCTGGCCTCATCCGCTGTTCGTGGGGGAGGATCAGCCCGTCGGACGCTGTTCGTGCGGCGGGACCCGGCTCGTCGAGCCGGGTCCCACCGGACCGGTGGGCCCGGACCAGCGGGCGGGGAGGTGCGCTGATGATCCAACGTCACCGCCCGCCGCATTCCGACGCGGAGGTGCGCCCCCCGGTGCGCTCCGATGCGGACCCGGTCCGCCGCAGGCGGTTCCGGAAGTTCTCCGGGGCGGTGCTCGGCTGCGGGCTCGTCGTCGCGGCGCTCGTCTCCTGGTGGCTGCCGTTCCACTACGACGGGGGCCTCTTCCTGGCCGCCCCGGCGCTGTTCTTCGGGTTCCTGCTCGCCGAGCGGTTCACGATCGACGTGGACGTGCGGCGCGTCGGCTGGACGATCTCGTTCACCGAGATCCCCCTGCTGATGGGGATGCTGGTCGCGCCGTTCGAAGTGGTGCTGATCGCGAACGTCGGCGCGGGGCTGGCGGCGAACCTGGGCAGGCGCGCGGCGACCCACGCGGTGTACAACTCCGGCGTCCTCCTGCTGGAGACGGCGCTGCCGTTCGCCGCGGCCCACGCGCTCAACCGGGCGCTGCTCGGCCTCGCCCCGCAGTGGTTCGGTCCCGTGGTCGGCACGCTGATGTCCTCGCTGATCAGCTGCGGCTGCGCGCTCGCCGCGGTGTACGTGCTGGGCGGGCCGATGCGCATCTCCGGTGGCGTGCGCCTGGCCGTGCGCACGTTGGCGGTCGGGCTGTTCAACACCGCCGTCGGCCTCGTCGGCTACGAGGTGACCCGCAGCACGGCCTGGGGGTGGCTGCTGGTGGTGCTCGTCGCCACCGGGGTGGCGGTGCTCTACTGGGCCTACTCCGGCCTGCTGCGGGAGCAGCGGGACCTGGAGACGCTCAGCGACGTGAGCCTGCGCGTGGCCCGCTCCGGCCAGACGGCGCGCTTCTCCCGCGACGCGCGCAGCGGGGATGACGAGGGCTGGGCCGCGGAGTGGGATCCGATGGCCGAGCGCATCCGCGAGCAGCTCAACGCCAAGCGCGTCGTGCTGCGGCTGCTCACCGACCCGAACCGGGCGGAGGAGGGGACGGCCACCGGCGCGGAGCAGTACTGGAAGCGCGCGCACCCGCCCGCCGGCGGCTCCGCGCCCGCCCCGACCGAGCACCGCCGGAACGGGCACCGGCGGAGCGAGCACCGCACCGTCGTCGCCGGTGAGGAGCTGCCACCGGAGGCCGCGGAGCTGCCCGCCGGCGATCCGCTCTCGCTGCTGCCGGGGGAGCACGTCCGCTCGTACCGCGTGGGCGATGCGCCCGAGGAGGTGCGCGGGGCGCTGGCCCGGCGCGGCGCCTACGAGACGCTCGCCGCGCCGCTGCGCGGGGCGAACCAGCTGCTCGGCACGATCGAGGTGCACGACCGGTTGAGCCGCTGGCGCGGTTTCGGGCGCGCCGACGTGCGCCTGCTGCACACGCTGACCAGCCACCTGGCGACCGCGCTGGACAACCGGCGGCTGCTGGCGCGGCTGCGGCACGACGCCTACCACGATCCGCTGACCGGGCTGCTGAACCGCACCGGGTTCTGCGAGGTCGCGGCGGGGCACATCGCCGACCTGGCCTCCGGGCGGTGGGCGGACCGGGGGCGCGGGGCCGTGGTGCTGCGGGTGGACCTGGAGGTGCACACCACGGTCAGCGAAGCCCTCGGCCACATGTGGGGCGACCGCCTCGTGATCGCGGTGGGCGAGCGGCTGCGCGAGCAGCTCGGCGCGGTGCCGCTGGCCCGCCTGGAGGGGGACTCGTTCGCCGTGCTGCTCCTCGACCACACCGAGCAGGAGGCGCACGCGGCCGCCGAGCGCCTGCACGGCGCGCTGAGCGATCCGTACCCGCTGGACCGCATCGTGATCGAGGCCACGGCTGTGGTCGGGTACGTGTCGACCCACCCCGGCGACGGCGAGCCGGAGACCGACGTGGACACGCTGCTGCAGCGCGCGGACATGGCGCTGCGGGCCGCGCGCAGCGGCGAGGACGGGGTGCGCGGCTACGCGCCCGCGATGGGCCAGGTGTTCCTGCGCCGGTTCCAGCTGGTGACGCAGTTCCGCCACGCCTTGGACTCGGGGCAGGTGGAGGTGCACTACCAGCCGAAGGTCTCGCTGCCGCGGTCCCGCGTGATCGGCGCCGAGGCCCTGGTGCGCTGGTCGCACCCCGAGTACGGGCGGCTCGATCCGGACGAGTTCGTGCCGGTGGTGGAGGCGACCGGCCTGGTGGACGCGCTGACGGCGTTCGTCCTGGAGTGCGCCCTGCGCAAGGTGCGTGAGTGGCTCGACCGGGGCATGCGGATGTCGGTGGCGGTGAACCTGTCGGTGCGCAACCTCGGCGACGCCGAGTTCCCGGACCGGGTCGCCGAGGGGCTGCACCGGTACGGGGTGCCGCCGGAGCTGGTGACCTTCGAGCTGACCGAGTCGAGCGTGATGGCGGATCCGGAGCGCTCGTTGCCGGTGCTGCGGCGGCTGCACGCCCTCGGGGTGGTGCTGGCGGTCGACGACTTCGGCACCGGGTACTCCTCGCTGGCCTACCTGCGGCGGCTGCCGGTGGACGAGGTCAAGATCGACAAGAGCTTCGTGCTCGGCATGGGCACCGACCTGTCGGACATGGCGGTGGTGCGCTCGATCGTGGAGCTCGGGCACTCGCTGCACCTGGCCGTGGTGGCCGAGGGCGTGGAGGACGACGCCGCCCGGGAGCAGCTGGTGGAGATGGGCTGCGACGTGGGGCAGGGCTACCTGATCTCGCGACCGCTGTCGGAGCAGCGGTTCGAGGCGTGGCTGGACGCGCGCACCGCCCGGGACGCCGTCCCCGGCGGCGAGGAGGTCCTCACGCTGCTGCCGCGGGCGTGAGCCGCGGCCGGGGCGGTGCCGGAGCGAGCTGCGCGCCGGGCGGCCCGGCGGGAGTGCCCAGCGAAATCGCGGGAAACCCACCCCGCTGCACGTCCGCGAGCGCGGGGTGTGTAAAGTATGAATCGCTCCGCACGGAGCACGCCCCAATAGCTCAGTCGGTAGAGCGTCGCCATGGTAAGGCGAAGGTCTGCGGTTCGAGTCCGCATTGGGGCTCGACAAGCGACTGCGGTGCTCCAGGGTCGAGTGCCGTGGTCGCTGGGCATGGGATATCCTGTGTTGGCCGGGATTCCCAGGCATGGCGGTGTAGCTCAGTCGGTAGAGCAAGCGGCTCATAATCGCTGTGTCGTCGGTTCGAGTCCGGCCACCGCTACCATGAGTTGGGTCCCCGGCGTGTCCGCCAGGACCGTCCAGGAATCAGACCGAGCAGAGAAAGGCACCTCCCGTGGCCGCCACTGACATTCGCCCCAAGATCACGCTGGCGTGCGAGGAGTGCAAGAACCGCAACTACATCACCAACAAGAACCGCCGGAAGACTCCGGACCGGTTGAACTTGAAGAAGTTCTGCAACACCTGCGGTCGGCACCAAGTGCACAAGGAAACCCGCTGAGCCAGCGGTAACCAGCCATCGAGAACCCGCCCCCGGAATGCCCGGGCGGCGGGTTCTTCGCGTGTGCGCCGGGTCTCCCGCGGCGCGGGATCCCCCAGCAGTACCGGGTTGCCCGCGGCGCGGGGCTGCCGGCAGCACTGGTTCTCCCGCGGGGCGGGGTGTCCGCAGCGCCGGGCCGCGCGGGCCTCCCCGGTGGTGGAACCGGCCGGAACGCGCGCGGGTAACCTTCCGGACGTGCCGCTCGATCAGTCATTCACAGGACGTGAGTACCCCGCCGGCGACGCCTACGAGGTGGGGCGGGAGAAGATCCGCGAGTTCGCCGCGGCGATCGGCGATCCCTCGCCGCTGCACCGGGACTCCGAGGCCGCGCGCGCGGCCGGGTACGCCGATGTGATCGCACCGCCGACCTTCGCCGTGCTGCTGTCCATGCGGGCGCAGGAGGCGCTCGTCGCGGACGAGGAGCTCGGCCTGGACTACAGCCGCGTGGTGCACGGTCAGCAGGAGTTCCTGCACCACCGGCCGATCCGCGCGGGGGACCGGCTGGTCAGCACGGTGCACGTGGACGATGTGAAATCCCGCGCCGGCAACGACTTCCTGACCGTGCGCGCCGAGATCGGCACGGAGTCGGGGGAACCGGTGTGCACGGCCACGTCGACGCTCGTGGCGCGCGGGACGGCAGCGGAAGGGGACGCATGATGCCGCGGATGTCCGAGGTTGCGGTGGGCGAGGAGCTGCCCGCGCTGCACGTCCCGGTGACCCGGGCCGACCTGGTGCGGTACGCGGGGGCCTCGGGGGACTTCAACCCGATCCACTGGAACGAGCGCTTCGCCACCGAGGTGGGCCTGCCGGACGTGATCGCCCACGGCATGCTGAGCATGGCCCTGGCGGGCCGGGTCGTCACCGACTGGACGGGCGATCCCGGCGCGGTCGTGCGCTACGCCGTCCGGTTCACCCGGCCGGTCGTCGTCCCGGACGACGACACCGGAGCGGTGCTCGACGTCGGGGCCAAGGTCGCCGCCAAGGACGAGGAGGCCGGCACGGTGCGGATCACCATCACCGCCCGCAGCGGCGGGCAGGGCGTGCTCGGGGGTGCCAGCGCCACCGTGCGCCTGCCCGCCTAGGGAGTCCGCGGACTCCCCCGCGGCTACCCGATGTCGGGGTTCCCGCAGCGCGGCCTCGCTGCGGGATCCCTCCCACCCGACCCGCTGCACCGGCCGATCCGAGGACCCTCCTACTCCGCCTCGCGGAGGAGGGCGCCCATCCGGCGGACGCCGGTGGCGAGGTCCTCGTCACCGAGCGCGTAGGACATGCGGAAGTAGCCCGGGGTGCCGAAGGCCTCGCCGGGCACCACGGCCACCTCGGCCTGCTCGAGCACGAGCTCGGCGAGCTCGACGCTCGTGGCCGGGCGCCGTCCGCGGATCGAACGCCCGAGCAGGTCCTTGACCGAGGGGTAGGCGTAGAAGGCGCCCTCCGGCTCCGGGCACTGCACGCCGGGGATCTCCGAGAGCATCTGCACGATCGTGCGGCGCCGCCGGTCGAAGGCGGTGCGCATCTCGGCCACCGCGTCCAGCGGTCCGCTGACGGCCTCGAGCGCCGCCCGCTGCGCGACGTTGGTGACGTTCGAGCTCAGGTGCGACTGCAGGTTCGCGGCGGCCCCGACCACGTCGTCCGGGCCGATCATCCAGCCGACCCGCCAGCCGGTCATGGCGTAGGTCTTGGCCACGCCGTTGAGCACCACGCAGGTGTCGGCCAGCTCGGGCACGAGCACGGGCATCGAGGCGTTCTCGGCCGAGCCGTAGACGAGGTGCTCGTAGATCTCGTCGGTGACCACCCAGATGCCGTGCTCGAGGGCCCAGCGGCCGATCCGCTCGATCTCCGCGGGCGGGTAGACGGCACCGGTGGGGTTGGACGGCGAGTTGAACAGCAGGACCTTGGTGCGCGGGGTCCGCGCGGCCTCGAGCTGCTCGACGGTCACGCGGTAGCCGGTGGACTCGTCGGCGCCGACCACGACCGGCGTCCCGTCGGCGAGCTTGATCGCCTCCGGGTAGGTGGTCCAGTACGGCGCGGGCAGCAGGACCTCGTCGCCGGGGTCGAGCAGGGTCTGGAACGTCTGGTACACGGCCTGCTTGCCGCCGTTGGTCACCAGCACCTGCGAGGCGTCGACGCGGTAGCCGGTGTCCCGCGCGGTCTTGGCGGCGACGGCCTCGCGCAGCTCCGGCAGCCCGGAGGCGGGGCTGTAGCGGTGGTTGCGGGGATCGGCGCACGCGGCCGCGGCGGCCTCGACGATCGGCTGCGGGGTGGGGAAGTCGGGTTCGCCGGCGCCGAAGCCGATCACCGGACGCCCCTCGGCCTTGAGGGCCTTGGCCTTGGCGTCGACGGCGAGCGTGGCGGACTCGGTGATGCCTCCGATGCGCGCGGAGACCCGTGCTGCGTTCCGGGTTGCTGGTTCAGGTGCGGCCATGGCTGCATACTGGCAGACGGGCCCGTCCGCCGGATCTCCGGCTCGGCGTGCGCGGCGCGGGCGTGTCGGGGAGTGCACCGCTGTCCGCTCGGGAAACGCGGCCGCCGGCGCGGGTGAGGGGGTGCCGTGTCAGCCCGCGCGTGGTGTGCCGTACACTTTTGGATCCGGGAGACCTTCACCCGCGATCCCGCCGCACGCAGTCCGCTGCGCGCGGGCGAGGCGATGTGGGCGGGGTGGTGGTTTCCCGATGTCGTGGCCCGCGGGCTGCGAAGGGGTGTAGCTCAATTGGCAGAGCACCGGTCTCCAAAACCGGCGGTTGCGGGTTCGAGTCCTGTCACCCCTGCGTCGATGCGACGGTGAGCGGAGGAGTTCCGTGAGCGAGGACCGCGAGCAGGACCGGAACGGGGAGTCCGAGGGGACTTCCCGCCCGTCCAGCGCCGCGGCGCGGCGCCAGCGCCGCGCCTCCGCCCGCTCGGCCGGTCGGAAGGGCCGTACCGGTGAGTCGGTGCCGGGTGGCTCCGACTCGGCGCGCACAACAGAGTCGAAGGGTCGGCCCACTCCTCCGCGGGAGGGCCGGCAGGGCCGGGTTTCGCCGTTCCACAAGATCGGGCGCTTCCTGCGTGAGGTCGTCGGCGAGCTGCGTAAGGTCATCTGGCCCACGCGGAAGTCGCTGGTGACCTACACTCTCGTGGTGCTGGTGTTCGTCAGCGTCATGGTGGCGTTCATCGCTGGGGTCGACCTGCTCATCGCGAAGGGCGTGCTCTGGTTGTTCGGCTGAGCACCTCGGCTCCGCGCGGCGGGACGGCGGATGCCCTTCGACCCGGCACGCAACGCACGAGAGGAAGCGAGACCGACAGTGACCTCCGACGAGGGCCAGGAACTGACCGGCCGTAGCGAGCAGGCCGAGGCCGAACAGGTCGGCGAGGCGTCGGCTGCTGACTCGGTTGTTGCCGAATCGGCCGACACCGCCGCCGAGCCGGCCGTCCCGGAGGCGGCCGAGGAGGACTCCGCGGGCGACCGGACCAGCGCGGACGAGGCGGCTGCGGACGAGGCCGCCGGGGACTCCTCCGCGGAGGAGGGCGAAGCCGACCCGGTCCAGGAGCTGCGCGATGCCCTGCGCCGCGCACCCGGCGACTGGTTCGTCGTGCACTCGTACGCCGGCTACGAGAACAAGGTCAAGAACAACCTCGAGATGCGGGCGCAGACCCTCGACGTCGAGGACTACATCTTCCAGGTCGAGGTGCCGACCGAGGAGGTCGCAGAGGTCAAGAACGGGCAGCGCAAGATGGTGAACCGCAAGGTGCTGCCTGGTTACATCCTGGTGCGGATGGAGCTCAACGACGCCTCCTGGGCCGCGGTGCGGAACACGCCCGGCGTCACCGGATTCGTGGGGGCGACCTCGAAGCCGTCCCCGCTCAGCCTGGAAGAGGTGCTGAAGTTCCTCGCGCCGCAGGCGGAACAGCCCGCCAAGGGCTCCGAGACGGCGAAGAAGGCCGCGCCGCAGCAGCAGGCCGCCGCGCAGCAGCCGGCCGTGGAGGTCGACTTCGCCGTCGGCGAGTCGGTCACCGTCATGGACGGGCCGTTCGCGACGCTGCCGGCGACGATCAGCGAGGTCAACGCCGACGCCCAGAAGCTCAAGGTGCTGGTGTCGATCTTCGGCCGGGAGACGCCGGTCGAGCTGTCGTTCAACCAGGTTTCCAAGATCTGACCGGCTCCGCAGCAGGAGCACGGCCAACGACGCGCGGCACGGCAGTGCGCGCGGTGGCGGGTGGCCACCGGGTGGCCCCGCCAGATTCGGTTCCGGGGCAGGCCGGGACCGGGTGATCGGATAGCGAGGAAGCGAAATGCCGCCCAAGAAGAAGAAGCTTGCAGGAATCGTCAAGCTGCAGATCCAGGCCGGCCAGGCCAACCCGGCTCCGCCGGTCGGCCCGGCGCTGGGTCAGCACGGCGTGAACATCATGGAGTTCTGCAAGGCCTACAACGCCGCCACCGAGGACCAGCGCGGCGATGTGGTTCCTGTTGAGATCTCCGTGTTCGAGGACCGGTCCTTCGACTTCAAGTTGAAGACGCCGCCGGCCGCGAAGCTGCTGCTCAAGGCAGCCGGCGTGCAGAAGGGCAGCGGGACGCCGCACAACAACAAGGTCGGGAAGGTCACCCAGGACCAGATCCGCGAGATCGCCGAGCGGAAGATGGTCGACCTCAACGCCAGCAGCATGGAGCAGGCGGAGAAGATCATCTCCGGTACTGCCCGGTCGATGGGTCTGACCATCGACGCGTGACCCCGCGGCTCGACCCGGTCGAGCCGGACGCCCCGCCGGTCGGAAGGCGGGGGCGTGGGAGGGCCGGCGCTGGCCCGACCAACCACATCTGACTCAGCAGCGAGGACAGTCATGGCGAAGCGCAGCAAGACCTACAACCAGGCCGCCGAGCTGGTGGACCGCGATCGGCTCTACACCCCGCACGAGGCGGTGGAGCTGGCGAAGAAGACCTCGAAGGCGAAGATGGACGCCACCGTCGAGGTGGCGCTGCGGCTGGGAGTTGACCCCCGGAAGGCGGACCAGATGGTCCGCGGCACCGTGAACCTGCCGCACGGAACGGGCAAGACGGCCCGCGTCATCGTGTTCACGTCCGGCGACAAGGCCAACGAGGCCGAGCAGGCCGGCGCGGACGCGGTGGGCTCGGACGACCTGATCGAGCGGATCCAGGGCGGCTGGCTCGAGTTCGACGCGGCGATCGCCACACCGGACCAGATGGCCAAGGTGGGCAAGATCGCGCGCGTGCTGGGCCCGCGCGGGCTGATGCCGAACCCGAAGACCGGCACCGTGACGCCGAACGTGGCCAAGGCGGTGGCCGACGTCAAGGGCGGCAAGATCAACTTCAAGGTCGACAAGCAGTCGAACCTGCACTTCATCATCGGCAAGACGTCGTTCGACGCGAACCAGCTGGTGGAGAACTACGAGGCCGCGCTGGACGAGATCCTGCGGGCCAAGCCGACCGCGGCCAAGGGGCGGTACCTGAAGAAGGTCAACTTCACGACCACGATGGGCCCCGGCATCCCGGTCGACCCGAACATGACCCGGAAGCTGGCGGAGGCCTGATCCGGCCCCGCACCACGGTTCTGGAAGTCCCCCGGCCCGAGGGGCCGGGGGACTTCGTGTCTCCGCGGGCGGTGCTCCGCTCGTGAACGACCCCTGCTCTGATCGTGTGGGGACGGCTCGCAATTTTCAGGAAAATTGAAAATCATCCCCACGCGATCGGGGGTGAGTGCACTCCGGGGAGCACTCGATGGTGGTGTTCCTGCACCGGGCCGTGCGCCCGGCCTCGCTCACGGGCGGGCGCGCGGGTCCACGCGCTCCACCTGGGCGCGGTGGAGGACTTCGCGTCCCACCGCGGCCGCGTGCCGGACGAAACCGGGCCCGTCCCAGTCCGGCGGCCAGCCGTGCCACAACCGCAGCTGCCCGTCGACGACCACCGCGGTGATCTGGTCCCGGTTGGCCAGGCGCACGAGCTCCCACGGCAGATCCCACGACGGCGTGAGCTCCGGGACGCCGAGGTCGACGAGGAGGAAGTCCGCGGCGCGCCCGACCGCGATCTCACCGGTGGTCCCGCCGAGACCGACCGCTTCGGCGCTGAGCGCCGTCGCGTGCTTCAACCACCGCTCGCCCGCACCGGCAACGGTGTCCCCGTTGCGCAGGCCGGTGGTGAGCAGCTGCGCCGTCTCGGCCGCGTCGACCATGCGGAAGCCGTCACCGCGGGTGCCGTCGGTGCCCATCCCGAAGCGCACGTCCAGCGCTGCCATCGTGTTCGCCGGTGCCACCGAGTTGCCCTTCCACGCGCTGGCGACCGGGTTGTAGCTGATCGCCGTGCCGGTGTCGGAGAGCAGCCGCAGCTCCTCCGCGGACAGCAGCGTGGTGTGCGCGCCGAGCGTCTGCGGCCCGAGCGCGTCGATGCTGTGCAGGTACTCCAGGGGGCGCAGGTCGTGGCTCCGCAGCGAGCGCTCGACGGCCGCGAGGTGCTCGTTGAGGTGGATCTGGAACACCGCTCCCGCCTCGGCGCACAGCTTCGCCGTCCGGGTGATCACCTCGGCGGTGGCATCCCCGGGGACGGGGATGGCCAGGGACGGGTGCACCAGCCGGTCGGACTCCCAGCGGGCCAGGTGCTCCGGCCCGCCGGAGCCGTCCGAGCACACCTTCCCGAGCACGCAGCGCACGCCCGTCTCGTGCGCGGCCTCGGCCAGCACGCCCACGTCCACCGGCGCGCGCGTCCCGGCGTCGGCGACGGTGGTGAAGCCGCCGCGCAGCGCTTCGAGGGCCGCGAGCTTCGCGGCCGTGCGGGCGGTGTCCTCGTCGAGGGCCTGCTCCAGCGGTTCCCAGATCTGTTTGAACACCTCGGAGGGCTGGCCGAACGACTGCGCCTTGCCGAAGCTCTGCGTGAGGTGGTGGTGCGCGTCGACGAAGCCGGGCATGAGCAGCTGCCCGGGCAGGTGCACCGGCTCGGTGCCGTGCCTCGCGGAGAGCCGCTGCGCAGGTCCGATGTCGCGGAACTCGCCGCCGGCGACGAGGACGGCCTGCTCGCGGGTCGGTCCGTCCGGCAGCAGGACGAGTTCGGGCGCGAGCAGCAGCGGATCGGCGCGGAACCGTTCGGGACCGGGGGGATCGCCGGGGCTCCCGGAGGCCTGCGCCTCGGCCGTGGTGTGCAACCCGAAGCCCGCGGCGGTCGCGCCCACACCGGCGAGGAACCGGCGGCGGGCCACCCCGCCACCGGCGCTGGACTCCCCGGATCCCCGGTCACCTGTCCCGGAGCCCCGGTCCGCAGCTCCCCGCGCGGGGAGGTCGTCCCCGCCGGGGCCGCGTTCCGCGGGCCCGGGCGCGGTCGCCCCGGGGAGCTCGGGACGGGGCTCGGAGTCCCCCGTGCGCTCGGGCGGCTGCTGCGCGGTGGAGTCGTCGGCCAACCTGTCCTCCTCGGTTCGGCGGTGACCGGATCGGCTCGCAACCTAGGGCCGCGCGATCACGGGGCACAATCGGCGCGGACGACGAACGAGCGCCGCGACACGCCGCAGGTCGTTGTGCGTTCCTCCGAAGAAGCCCGCGTCCGGGGGAAGCCGATCGCCCGGGGGCAGGAGAGGCGAGCGGCTTCGCCGCTCGCCCGGCGGAGCGGTGCGGCCGAGCGCACGACCAGCCGCTCCGCGCGGTCGCTGCGCACGGGCTACTGGCATGCGGGGGCGCTGCGGTCGTACGAGGAGATCAGCCAGCCGCCGTCGTCCTGGCGGGTGAGGCCGAAGCTGCCCAGCTCGGGGCCGCCGCCGGTGCGCACGCGGCAGCCGTACACGACCGCTTCCGGCTCGGCGACCTCCACCGCGTTCTCCGCGAACGAGGGGTTGGCGTACTGCCCACCGCTGGTGATCCGCTCGTGCAGCCGGCGTGCGGCGCTCGCGCAGTCCTGCGCTCCGTGCTCGCTGGCGAAGGCGGCCTTGCCGGAGGGGCTGAACAGCAGGCAGGTGCGTTCCGGGTCGTCCCCGCGGAGGTAGTTGTACACGCCCGCGACCGCCCGCTGCGGGTTGGTGGAGGTGATGGGCACCGAGCCCGGCGGCACGCCCCCGCCGGTGCCGCCGCCTCCGCCGGAGCCGCTCGACCCGGTGAGGACGTGCTGCAGCACCGGCGGCACGAGCAGGATCAGCAGGACCAGGTACACCAGGCGCCGGACGAATGTGAACCGGAACAGCCGCAGGATCCGCTTCCACCACGGGGTGCGCGGTGCCGCGGCCGGTGGTGGTGCGGCCGGAGGCGGTGCGGCCAGGTCGCCGGGCTGGCCGCCCTGCTCGCGCTGCCAGCGCTTGAACCGCTGGAACTCGAGGAACTCCTGGTACTGGCGGTACTCCTCGTCGTCGGTCGCCGCGGGATCGGTGGTGCCGCCGTCCGGCTGGTCCGCGCCGGTCGGCGGTGCGGGGGCTGCGCTCGCGGAGTCGCGCGGAGGTTCGACGAGTTCGGCCTCGAGGGGCTCGGCGGGTTCGATCTCGCCGCTGCCCGGGGAGTGCGGCGCGGAGCGGTGTTCGTTCGGATCGGCCACGCCGATCATGATGCCGCCCGCCGGGCGCGCGGTCACCAGTGCCCGAGCGGCCCGGCGCGGAGCTGCTCGCGGGTGCGCACCGGTGCTGACCGGCGGTGACCCCGGTGCGGACCAGCCTGCGCGGTTGACGTACCCTGGGATGCGATTCCAGCCGATGACCGCTGGTCTTTCCCCGCCGCGCCGGATGCCGGCCGCAGGGGAAACGAAGGTCCCGTGAGAGGCGGGCGGCCCGCGCAGGAGGAACGTGGCCATCAGTGCCCGCATGTGCTGATACGCCCCGTGCTCTCGCTGCGCCGGGGCGTTTTGTCGTCTCCGGGCCCGACTGACGGACGACAGTCGGAAAGGGAGAAAGGAGGCGACATGGCGAAGCCCGAGAAGGTCGCGGCGGTCAACGAGATCGCCGAGCACTTCAACGAGTCGACCGCCGCGCTCATCACCGAGTACCGCGGGTTGACCACGGCGCAGCTGGCGCAGCTGCGGAACAACCTCGGCGAGGAGACGACCTACCGCGTCAGCAAGAACACGCTGACGAAGCGTGCCGCCGCGCAGTCCGGTGTCGAGGGTCTGGACGAGCTGTTCACCGGTCCGACCGCGATCGCCTTCATCCGGGGCGAGCCGGTGGACGCGGCGAAGGCGCTGCGCGAGTTCGCCAAGGCCAACCAGGCGTTGGTGATCAAGGGCGGTTACATGGACGGCCGCCCGCTGTCGGTGTCCGAGGTCGAGCGGATCGCCGACCTGGATTCGCGCGAAGCCACCCTGGGCAAGCTGGCCGGTGCGATGAAGGCCAAGCTCAACCAGGCGGCGACCATGTTCTCCGAGCCCGCCGCGCAGGTCGCGCGCCTGTCCGGTGCGCTCAAGGACAAGAAGGAATCCTGAGTCCGCTTCGGCGAACTCGACCGTCGCGGACCCCGGCGGACGCCGGTTCCGCCATCCGCACACCCGGCTACTGCCCGTGCGCGGGCACTGATCGAAAGGAACGCCACCATGGCCAAGATGAGCAACGAGGAACTGCTCGACGTCTTCAAGGAAATGACCCTCCTTGAGCTCTCCGAGTTCGTCAAGCAGTTCGAGGAGACCTTCGACGTCAGCGCCCAGGCTCCGGTCGCGGCGGTGGCCGCCCCGGCCGCCGGCGCCGGCGAGGCCGAGGAAGAGGAAGAGCAGGACGAGTTCGACGTCATCCTCGAGGGTGCCGGCGACAAGAAGATCCAGGTCATCAAGATCGTGCGCGAGATCGTCTCCGGCCTGGGCCTGAAGGAGGCCAAGGAGATGGTCGAGGAGGCGCCGAAGCCGGTGCTGGAGAAGGTCGACAAGGAGAAGGCCGACGACGCCAAGGCCAAGCTGGAAGAGGCCGGCGGTCAGGTCACCCTGAAGTGAGTCGACTCGTTCCGCGCTGACGCATTCGCCGGCGCAGAACGCGAAGTGGGCACCTCCCGGAAGGGAGGTGTCCACTTTTTTGCGTCGGATCCCGCCCTCCTCCGCCGGGGCCGCCGCGAGGTGTTTCCGGTGCGCACCGAGGCCATTCCCGGGATTCGGGAAAACGTCCGGTTACCGCCGGCCCGACTTCGGTGAACTCGCCAGTAACCTCCGTGCGCCGCACTCGTTGCACAGGTGTGACGCGATAGACCTTCGGTTAACCGGGTCACATTTGGCAGGCTGCGGATTCCGGGGGCGCTCCCGGTTGCCGCGAAGCGAGGGAAGTGGAGGTCCGGATGGGCGTCGAGGTGGCCGTCGACGGGCTGTCCAAGTCTTTCGGGTCGCAGACCATCTGGCGGGGTGTCTCCCTGGATCTCCCTCCCGGTGAGATCAGCGTGCTGCTCGGCCCTTCGGGCACGGGGAAATCGGTGTTCCTCAAGGCCCTGGTGGGACTGCTCAAGCCCGAGGAGGGGCAGGTGCTCATCAACGGGGTCGATGTCTGCACCTGCTCGGAGCGCGAGCTCTACGAGATCCGGAAGCTTTTCGGCGTCCTGTTCCAGGACGGCGCGCTGTTCGGGTCGATGAACCTCTTCGACAACATCGCTTTCCCGCTGCGCGAGCACACCAAGAAGGGCGAAGGCGAAATCCGGAACATCGTCGGCGAGAAGATGGACATGGTCGGTCTCGTCGGTTCCGAGGACAAACTGCCGGGCGAGATTTCCGGCGGAATGAAGAAGCGCGCCGGGCTGGCGCGCGCCCTGGTGCTGGACCCCGAGATCATTCTCTTCGACGAGCCGGACTCGGGGCTGGACCCGGTGCGGACGGCCTACCTCAACCAGCTGATCGTCGATCTGAACGCGCAGACCGACTCCACGTTCCTGATCGTCACGCACGACATCAACACCGCCCGGACGGTTCCGGACAACATCGGCATGCTGTTCCGGCGCAACCTCGTCATGTTCGGCCCGCGGGAGCTCCTGCTGACCTCGACCGAACCGGTGGTCGAGCAGTTCCTCAACGGCCGGCGGGCGGGCCCGATCGGGATGAGCGAGGAGAAGGACACCGGGCAGATGGCCGCGGAGATGGCCGAGCTCGGGGAGCAGCACGAGGGACTGCCGCAGATCATCCCGCAGCTGAGCGTCTCGCCGGGGGTGCCCGACCGCGCAGCCGTGGTGCGGCGCAAGGACCGCGTGATGCAGGAGCTCGGCGGGCTGGACCCGGCCGCGCAGCAGGAGATCCTCAACACGCTCACGCCCGAGGAGCGCGCCCGCTACGGCGTCGACGGCCGGCAGCATCCCGCGCCGCAGGGGGCGCAACAGCCCCGGCCGGACGGCGGGCAACCGGCGCAGCAGGTCCCGCAGAGCGAACCGCAGGGCAGGCACGCGCAGGGGCAGTGGCTGCAGCCGGAAGCGCCGACCGCTCCGGTCCGGCCCGCCGCTTCGCACGAGGCGTGGTCGGGATCGCTGGACGCCGGGGCGGTGGCCCGGGTCCCGCAGCAGGACGCCGACCCGTCCGCGGGCGGCCCGGAGCCGAACCCGCACGGCGAGGGCCAGTCCGGCCCGGCAGCCGGTGGTGAACCGGCGCCGCCACCGTGGACGGTCGGCTACGAACCCGAGGACGAGCAGCCGTCGCGGCGTCGCTGGTTCGGCCGGAAGCGGGGGGATGCCCGGTGAGTCAGCCCGCCGGAACGCGCATGCCGGGGGCGGGGGCCGTCCGGGAGACCGGGCGGCTGTTCGCGCTCGCGCTCGAAGTGGGGCGGAACCTGCCCAAACGTCCGTTCCAGCTGCGCGAGTTCATCCAGCAGTGCTGGTTCATCGCGAGCGTGACGATCCTGCCGACCGCGCTGGTGTCGATCCCGTTCGGCGCGGTCATCGCGATGCAGCTCGGATCGCTGACCCGGCAGATCGGCGCCCAGTCGTTCACCGGTGCGGCCAGCGTCCTGGCGATCATCCAGCAGGCCAGTCCGATCGTCACCGCGCTGCTCATCGCCGGCGCGGGCGGATCCGCGGTCTGCGCGGACCTGGGTTCGCGCAAGATCCGCGAGGAGATCGACGCGATGGAGGTGCTGGGCGTCTCGGCGATCCAGCGCCTCGTGGTGCCGCGGGTGCTGGCGGCGATGCTCGTCGCCGTGCTGCTCAACGGCATGGTCTCGGTGGTCGGCGTGCTCGGCGGCTACTTCTTCAACGTGATCATGCAGGACGGCACGCCCGGCGCCTACATGGCGAGCTTCAACGCGCTGGCGCAGCTGCCGGACCTGTGGATCGGTGAGGTGAAGGCCTTGGCGTTCGGGTTCCTGGCGGGTGTCGTCGCCGCCTACCGGGGGTTGAACCCGCCGCCCGGTCCGAAGGGCGTGGGAGATGCGGTGAACCAGTCGGTGGTGATCACCTTCCTGCTGCTGTTCGCGGTGAACTTCATTCTGACGACGGTCTATTTGCAGCTCGTGCCGCCGAAGGGCATGTGACGGCGAGGGAACGCAGACATGGTGACGATCTCCCAACGCGCACGACGCGTGTTACGGCGACCGCTGGAGACGTTGGACGACCTGGGCGACCAGATGTCGTTCTACGTCCGCGCCCTGGTGTGGGTGCCGAAGGCGGTCGCGCGCTACCTCAAGGAGACGCTGCGGCTGCTGGCCGAGGTGAGCTTCGGCAGCGGGGCGCTCGCCGTCATCGGCGGCACGGTCGGTGTGATGGTCGGCATGACCGTGTTCACCGGCACGGTCGTCGGCATGCAGGGCTACGCGGCCCTGGACCAGCTGGGCACCTCGGCCTTCTCCGGGTTCGTCTCGGCGTACTTCAACACGCGTGAGATCGCCCCGCTGGTGGCCGGTCTGGCCCTGTCGGCCACCGTCGGGTCCGGGTTCACCGCGCAGCTGGGCGCGATGCGCATCTCCGACGAGATCGACGCGTTGGAAGTCATGGGCGTGCCGAGCCTGCCGTACCTGGTGACCACGCGCGTGATCGCCGGATTCGTCGCGGTGATCCCGCTGTACGTGCTGGGACTGCTCACCTCGTACGTGGCCGCGCGCGCGATCACGGTGTTCGGCTACGGCCAGTCGGCGGGCACCTACGACCACTACTTCAACCTGTTCCTCCCGCCCGAGGACGTCCTCTGGTCGTTCGGGAAGGTGCTGATCTTCAGCGTGGTGGTGATCATGACGCACTGCTACTACGGCTACCGCGCGAGCGGCGGTCCGGCCGGCGTCGGTGTCGCGGTCGGGCGCGCGGTCCGCACGGCGATCGTGACGACCGCACTGCTGGACTTCTTCCTCAGCCTCGCGATCTGGGGCACCACGACGACGGTTCGGATTACGGGATGAGCAGGCAGACGGTGGGGACCACGGTGCGGCGCCGGTTGCTCGGCGTGGCCTTCCTGATGTGCGTGGTGCTGTTCGTGACGCTGACGCTCGCGTTCTACAACCGCGCCTTCGAGTCCACTGTGGATGTCGTGATGAAGGCGCAGCGGACGGCGAACCAGCTGCTGCCGCGCGCGGACGTCAAGGTGCGCGGGATGATCGTCGGTCGCGTCGAGCGGATCGAACCGACCAGCGGCGGCGCGGACGTGCACCTGTCCATCGAGCCGGAGCACGCCGGCAAGGTGCCCAGCAACGTCTCGGGGCTGCTGCTGCCGCAGACGCTGTTCGGCGAGCGCTACGTCTCCCTGCAGCTGCCGGAGCAGGCCTCCACCCAGGAGCTGCACAGCGGCCAGACCATCCAGCAGGACCGCAGCCCCGCCTCGATCGAGCTGGAGCGGGTGCTGTCCAACACGATGCCGCTGCTGCAGGCGGTCCAGCCCGACGACCTGGCGGCCACGCTGAACGCGGTGGACCAGGCGCTCAACGGGCGCGGCGAGCAGATCGGGCGGACGATCACGCAGCTCAACGACTACCTGTCCGGGCTGAACCCCGCGGTGCCGGAACTGCAGCAGAACCTCCGCGAACTCGTCGGCGTGGCCCGCACGTACGAGCAGGCGGCGCCGGACGTGGTGCGGGCGCTGGACAACTTCAGCACCACGGCGCGGACGGTCGTGGAGCAGAAGAGGAACCTGCGGGACATGACCGGTCAGCTGACCACCACCTCGCAGGACACCACGGAGTTCCTGGAGAAGAACGGCGACACGATGGTCCGCCTCGGCGAGCGGACGCGGCCGACGCTGGACGTGCTGGCCAAGTACTCGCCGCAGTTCCCGTGCTTCCTCGAGGAGATGGCGCAGTACGTGCCGCGGATCCGCAAGGCGTTCGGCGAGGGAACCGACGAGCCCGGGCTGCACGTCAAGCTGGAGGTCGTCCCGCACCGCGGCAAGTACGAGCCGAACCAGGACGAACCCGAGTTCAACGACAAGCGCGGTCCGCGCTGCTACAACCTCGTGCCGATGCCGGAACCGATGCCCGAGTACCCGCCGGACGGCCCGTTCAAGGACGGGTCGAAACCGCCGGCCCCGTCCAAGCCGATCCAGGACGGCGTGTACCCGCCGGGCGGTGCGGAACCGTTCATCCCGCCGGGTGCGCAGGGCCAGGACCGGGGGCAGGACGGGGGTGCGTCCACGGCACCGGCCAGCACCCAGCCCAGTTCCGCCGGGCTGGGCACGCAGAACTCGCCGCGGGAAGCCGCGTGGGTGTCCACACTGGTCGCCCCGAACCTCGGCCGGCCGTCCGGTGACGTGCCCGGGTGGAGCTCGCTGCTGGTCGGCCCGGTGCTGCGGGGAACGGAGGTGAGCTACGAATGAACGGCCGCTCGATCGCAGCCCCGCTGACCAAGTTCCTCGTGTTCGTGCTGGTCACCGTGCTCGCCATGGGCGTGCTCGTGATGACCATCGCGAACGAGACCTTCGGCAGTTCGCGCAGCTACAGCGCGCGGTTCACCGATGTCACGGGCCTCAACGAGGGCGACGACATCCGCATCAGCGGGGTGAAGGTCGGCCAGGTGGACAGCATCGAAGTCGTCGACCGCCGCCACGCCGAAGTGGACTTCAGCGTGACCGACCGCCGGCTGCCCTCCTCGGTGACCGCGACGATGAAGTACCGGAACCTGGTGGGGCAGCGCTACATCGCGCTGGAGCAGGGCGCGGGCGACCCCAACCAGTACCTGCCGGAGGGGGCGACCATCCCGCTGGAGCGCACCAAGCCGGCGCTGGACCTGACGGTGATGCTCGGCGGGTTCAAGCCGCTGTTCCGGGCGCTGTCGCCGGAGGACGTCAACAAGCTCTCGCACCAGATCATCCAGGTGCTGCAGGGCGAGGGCGGCACCGTGGAGAGCCTGCTCACCCACATCGCCTCGCTGACCACCGCCATCGCGGAGAAGGACCAGGTGATCGGGCAGGTGATCAACAACCTCAACGGGGTGCTGGGCACGGTCAACCGCCGCGACGAGGAGCTGTCCGCGACGATCGGCCAGCTGCAGGAGCTCACCTCGGGATTGGCGGACGACCGGCGGGCCATCGGGGAGGCGGTCACCGCCATGGACGGCCTCACGCACACCACCGCCGACCTGGCCGAGCGCTCCCGCCCGGGTCTGAAGCGGAGCATCGCCGGGCTCGAGGACACCGCGGCCAACCTCAACGAGCACGAGAAGACCACGGAGCGCGTGCTGCAGAACATGCCGGACAAGCTCAACACCCTCGGCAGGACGGCCTCCTACGGATCGTGGTTCAACTTCTACCTGTGCCAGGCGGAAGGAACCGTCGGCGTGGGCGAGGCCGAGCTCCCGCTGCCCGTGATGCCGCAGACCCAGCCGAGGTGCCAGCGATGAAGCCGTTCACGCAGCGCAATCCCTTCACCATCGGCTTGGCCGGGATGGTCGTGCTGGTGCTGGCGTTCCTGCTGGCCATGAACTTCGAGCGGCTGCCGCTGGTCGGCGGGAAGGCGTACTCCGCCGAGTTCAGCGAGGCCGCCGGCCTGGCCTCGGGCAACGAGGTCCGCGTCGCGGGCGTGCGCGTCGGCGAGGTCACCGGCGTGGAGCTCGCCGGTGACCGGGTGCGGGTCGACTTCCGCGTCAGCGACACCTGGCTCGGTGACCGCACCGCCGCGGCGATCAAGGTCAAAACCCTGCTCGGGCAGAAGTTCCTGGCGCTCGACCCGAAGGGCTCGCAGGAGCTGAACTCCTCGAAGCCGATCCCGCTGCAGCGCACCATGGCCCCCTACGACGTCATGGAGGCGTTCAGCGACCTGTCCACCACAGTGGACAAGGTCGACACGGACCAGTTGGCGCGCAGTTTCCGCACCATGTCCGAGACGTTCGCCGGAACCCCGGACGACGTCCGCGGGGCGCTGGACGGGCTCTCGCAGCTGTCGCAGACCATCGCCAAGCGCGACGCGAAGCTCAAGGAACTGCTCAGCAACACCGAGAAGCTGTCGAAGACCGTCTCCGACCGCAACGCGGAGTTCGAGCGGCTGCTGCAGGACGGCAACCTGCTGCTGCAGGAGATCCGCAGCCGGCGCGACTCCGTGCACTCCCTGCTGCAGGGCACGCGCGAGCTCTCGCAGCAGTTGACCGCGCTGATCGACGAGAACAACCAGCAGATCGGACCGGCGCTGGAGCAGCTGGACCGCGTGACGAAGATGCTGCAGCGCAACCAGGACAACCTGGATCGCAGCCTGGAGAAGTTCGCGCCCTTCACGCGCCTGTTCGCGAACGTGCTGGGCAACGGCCGGTGGTTCGACACCTACATCTGCGGCTTGCTGCCGCCCGCCGTCGGTCCGATCAACCAGAAGGGCTGTCAACCATGAGCAGCGTGTCTCCGCGGCTGTCCAGGCCGGCGTGGGTGAGCCTGCTGGCGGTCGCCCTCGTCGTGCTGCTGGCGGCGACGGTGGCCGGGTGGTGGCTGTTCTTCGGCGCCACGCAGCGCAAGGTCACCGCCTACTTCGACTCGGCGGTCGGCGTCTACCCGCGCGGCGACGTGCGCGTGCTCGGCGTTCCGGTCGGATCCATCTCGGACGTGACGCCGCAGGGCGAACGCGTGCGGGTGGAGATGGACGTCGACCGGGACGTGGCGCTGCCGGCGGACGCCAGCGCGGTCGTCGTGGCGCCCACCGTCGTCAGCGACCGGTACGTGCAGCTCGCGCCGACCTACTCGGGCGGGCCGGAGCTCTCGGACGGCGCGATGATCCCGCCGGAGCGCACGGCCACACCGGTGGAGCTGGACCAGGTCTACAGCAGCCTCAACGAGATCACGAAGACGCTCGGGCCCGGCGGTGCGAACTCGCGGGGCGACCTGAGCAAGCTGCTCGACACCGCCGCGGAGAACCTCGACGGCAACGGTCGGAAGCTGGCCACGACGCTGCGGCACCTCGGCGAGCTCGGCGGGACGATGCAGGGCAGCAGCGAGGAGCTGTTCGCCACCGTCGACAACCTGCAGAAGTTCAGCTCCATGCTGCGCGCCAACGACGACCAGGTGCGACGGTTCAACTCGCAGCTGCAGGAGGTCAGCTCGCTGATGGCCGACGAGCGGCACAACCTCACGGCCGCGATGGCGGAGCTGACGGTCGCGCTGGAGAAGGTCGACTCCTTCCTCAAGAACAACCGCGAGGAGCTCAAGTCCAACGTGGACCAGCTGAACACGGTCGCGAAGACGTTGGTCGAGCAGCGCGCCGCGCTGGACGAGTCGCTGAGCAACGCCCCGCTGGCGCTGAGCAACCTGGCGAACTCCTACAACGGCGCCTCCGGCACGCTGGACACGCGCGCGGTGATCAACGAGCTCAACCAGCCCCCGCTGGCCGCGGTGTGCAAGCTGCTCAGCAAGCGCTCCCCGGACGACGTGCCGGGCCAGGTCTCGCGGCAGTGCGACGCCCTGGCGGAGCGGGGCGGCACCCGCAAGCCCGGCGGCACGCCGGCCGAGATCATCAACTCCGCGCAGAACGGTGACCTGCCGCCGCTGCCGCTGCTCGGCGGGCAGCAGAACGGGCAGAACTCCGGAGGTGGCCGATGAGCGCACACCCGCGAACCGGAACGCGCACGAGCGCCGGTGGCGGACACCGCCTCCGGGTGATCGGTGCCCTGCTGCTGGCCGTGACCGTGTTCGGCGGCTGCGGATTCCGCGGTGTCTACGACATGTCGCTGCCCGGCGGCGCGGACGTGGGCAACGACCCCTACCAGGTGCGGATCCACTTCCGGGACGTGCTCGACCTCGTGCCGAACTCGGGCGTGCGCGTGAACAACGTGCCCGTCGGGCGGGTGTCGGACATCCGGCTGACCGGCGAGTCGTGGCTGGCGGAGGTCACCGTGCAGCTCAACGGCGACGTGGAGCTCCCGGCCAACGCCGTCGCCCGGCTGCGGCAGTCCAGCCTGCTCGGGGAGAAGTACGTGGACCTGAGCGCACCCGCGAAACCGGAGGCCCCTCGGGGCGAGCTCCGCGACGGCGCGCTCGTCCCGGTCGAGCGCACCAACCGCAGCCCCGAGGTGGAGGAAGTGCTCGGCGCGCTGTCCATGCTGCTCAACGGCGGCGGTGTGGCGCAGCTGCAGAGCATCACCTCCGAGCTCAACACCGCGCTGGACGGGCGGGAGTCCGACGCGCGGGAACTGCTGCACAACATCGACGAGCTGGTGACACGGCTGGACGCGCAGCGCGACGACATCACGCGGGCGCTGGACAGCGTCAACCGGCTCAGCGCCAAGCTCAACGCCCAGCGGCAGAGCATCGACAAGGCGCTCACCGAGATCGAGCCCGGGCTGCGCGTGCTCAACCAGCAGCGCGAGGACCTGGTCGCGATGCTGCGCTCGCTCGACGAACTGTCCGGAGTGGCCACCGACGTGGTCGAGCGGGGCGGTGACGACGTGGTGCACAACCTCAACCAGCTCGCTCCGACGGTGCGCAAGCTCGCCGAGGCCGGCAGCGCCCTGCCGAAGTCCTTCGAGGTGCTGGCGACCTTCCCGTTCCCGGACAACGCGGTCGAGGGGATCAAGGGCAGCGACTACGTGAACCTGTACGCGGACGTGGACCTCAACCTCACCCGCATCATCGGCAACCTGGGGCGCTCGCAGCAGCCGCTGCTGCGCGCGCCCGACCTGCCCCTGCCGCTGGGGCAGGAACCCGGGGACCCGCCGGTGGGGCAACCCGAGCGGGACGACGGGCGGCAGACCCCGACGCAGCCCGTTCCCACGCCGAGCGAGCAGCCGCAGCCCTCGGAGCAGCCCGACGACGGCGGTGGCGACGGCGGGGGCGGCGACGGCCTCCTCGGTGGGCTCTTCGGAGGTAACTGATGCTGACGCGCAAAGTCCGCCTGCGAGTGCTCGCGTTCGTGGTCATCGCGCTGCTCGGCGTGGGGTACACCGGCGCCACCTACGCCGGCCTGGACAAGGTGCTGTGGGCGCGCGGTTACGACGTGACCGTGAAACTCGCCAGCACCGGCGGGATCTTCGCCAACGCCGAGGTGACCTACCGCGGTGTGCCCGTCGGGCGGGTCGGCGAACTGCGGTTGACCGAGGACGGCATCGCCGTGCCGCTGAACATCGAATCGGACGCGCCGCCCATCCCGCGCGACGTGCGGGCCGTGGTGGCCAACCGCTCGGCCGTCGGCGAGCAGTACGTCGACCTGCGGCCGCAGAACGACCGGGGGCCGTACCTCGCGGACGGGGCGGTGATCGAGGAGGAGCGCACCAGCACGCCGCTCCCGGTGCAGAACCTCATGATGAACCTGAACTCGTTCGCCGAGTCGGTCCCGAAGGACTCGCTGCGCACGGTGGTGTCCGAACTCGGCACCGCCTTCCGCGGCAACGGGCGGCACCTGCAGACCGTGCTGGACACCACCAGCGAGTTCACCGCCGAGGCGCAGCGGCACCTGCCGCAGACCAAGCGGTTGATCGAGGACAGCCGCGCCGTGCTGGCCACGCAGAACGAGCAGTCCTCGGCGATCAAGTCGTTCAGCGGTGACCTCCGCGCGCTGTCGGCGGAGCTGGAGGAGTCCGATCCGGACCTGCGGGGGCTCGTGCAGCAGTCGCCCGAAACCGCCCGCCAGGTCAGCGGATTCCTCGACGAGCAGGACCAACTCGGCCCGCTGCTGCGGAACCTGACCGGAACGTCCGAAGTGCTGGCGGACCACAACGACGGCATCGAGCAGCTCATGACGCTGTACCCGGGGGTCGTGGCCAACTCCAACAGCGTCGTGCCGGGTGACGGCAAGGCGCACTTCGGGCTCGCGCTCAACGCCTTCGACCCGTTGCCATGCACGGCCGGGTACGAGGAGACTCCGAAGCGCGCCGGCAACGAGATGGCGCCGCTACCGCTGAACTCCGAGGCGCACTGCGCCGAACCGCCGGGAAGTGAGACATCGGTGCGCGGGGCGCAGAACGCGCCGTGACGCGCAGCGCGAGACACGACGCCAGGTCGTTGATGGGAGTGGTTATGTCCGGCGAGAACTCAGCGCCGCGCCGGCGAACCGGGGTGCTGGTGGCGACGTCGCTGTGCGGGCTCAGCCTGGTGGCCTGCGCGGGTACCGGAATCGCGTGGGCGGTCAGCGCCCACGACGCCGACGTGCAGCGCGCGCAGGTGCGCGACGAGGCGCTGCAGGCCGGGCAGGCAGCGGTGGCCAACTTCAACAGCCTCGACCACCGCAACGTCCAGCAGGGCCTGGACCGCTGGGCGCGGAGCTCCACCGGCGCGCTGCACCAGGAGGTCCAGCAGGGGCGGCAGAAGTACGCCGAGCAGATCAAGAAGCGCAAGAGCGCCACCGAGGCGAAGGTCCTCGACGCGGGGCTGACCGAGCTCGACGAGCAGTCCGGAAAGGCCCGGATGATCGCGGTGGTGCAGGTGACGGTGCGTGCGGAGGGGCAGCAGCCGAGCACGCAGCGGCACCGCTACGCGGCGCAGCTCAGCCGCGACGGGGAGGACTGGAAACTCGCCCGGATCTCCCAGGTTCCCAACGGGGGCCAGCAGCCGAACGGGAACGGGGGCGGGCAGCAGAGCGGCTCCGCGGGCCGGCCCGGCGAAGACCCGTCCGCGTCCGGGCAGTGACGCCACCGCACCTCGACCAACCTCGCGCAAGGAGCGAACGCAGTGTCCACGAACCGCCACAACCGTCCGCGCGGCTCCGCCGCCCGCCGCGTCGCCGGTGCGCGGAACCGGCGCGCGGGCGACAACGCGCCCACCGGCGCGAGCACGGCTGAGCACACGGCCGCGGGCGGCTCCGGCCCCGCGACCGAGGGGTCCGCCGAGGAGCAGTCGGCCCCGGGCGGGTCGGAAGCGGAGGGGGCGCAGGCTCCGGCGGGGGCGGAGGGCCCCGCCGCCGGGGCGGCTGCCGGCGACACCGCCGCGACCTCCGGGAGCGGGTCCGCGGAGCACGACGAGGGGGCCGCGGCCGCGGAGGGCGCGGCGGGGGAGGACAGCACCCCGGAGGACGCGGCTGCGGAGGAGGCGGCCGAGGACGGCACCGGTGCTGCGGCAGCGGAAGCCGGTCCGGGCGCCGCGGCGGAGTGCACCGGTGCGGCGCAGGACGGCACGGACGGAGCCCCCGGCGGGGACGCCGGGACCGGGAGCGCCCGAACGCTCCGCTCCCCCTCGGCCAAGCGGCGCAGCGTCCGCGCTGCGCGCCGCGGAACCGCGGGCCAGCACCGCGCACCGGAGCAGGAACCCGCCGGTGCGGACACCGCGGGGGAACCCGCCCGCGCGGGTCGGCTCGCGCGGGTGCGCTCGCGCCCCGTTCCCGTGCTCACCGTGGTGACGGTGCTCGCCCTCGCCTTCGCCGGGTGGTTCGGCTACGAGACCTACGCGCTGCGCTACACCGGTGCCGCGGCCAACGCGGCGCTCACGGACGGCGCGGGAACCAGCGAGGCCAAGGGGCAGATCACCAGCGCCGTGGAGAAGGTCTTCTCCTACGACCACAACAACGTGCAGGCCTCCGAGAAGGCCGCCGACCGGCTGCTCACGGGGTCCGCTGTGGACACCTACGAGCAGCTGTTCGGCGTGGTCAAGAAGCAGGCCCCGAAGCAGCAGCTGGTGGTGACCGCGAGCGTGCGGGAGAGCGCGGTGACGCGCCTGGAAGGCGACCGGGCCGAGGTGCTCGTGTTCGTGGACCAGCGGTCGATGCGCGCGGGGACCGGTCAGAGCAACTCGGCTCCGGCCCAGCTCAGCATCGGCGCGCACCGCGAAGGCGACACCTGGAAGATCAACAACATCACGCTGCGCTGATCCGGCGCGCCCGGTCGGTCCGCGCAGCGGCTCGGTTTCCGGGTCGGTGCGGCGCGCGCGCCGGACGGGGCCCGCCGTCGGCCCCGCTTCGGCGGTGCGCTCGCCTCACGTGCGTGCCAGCCGGTCGCTGATGAGCCGGTTCCGGCCGATGCCGGACCGTCCCTACGGGCCCGCGTGGACGAAGGGCGCCCACTGGCTGGGCGCGTCCGGCTGCTCGTCGCGCAGCCGGCGGGCCGCGTCGTGCAGGGCGTACCCCGCGTGGTCCAGCTCGCCGCCGATGACCTCGCCGTACACGCCCTCCAGCACGGCGCACGCGTTGCGCTCCTCGACCTCCCACAGCGACCCGAGCACGTGCGCGTACCCGGCGAAGCCGAGGACGCCCGGCAGGCACGCGGCGGCCGGGGACGGGGCCTCCGCGGCCGTGGCGCAGTGGCTGAGCACGCACAGCTCGGCGGTGTCCAGCCGCGTCTGCCCGATCTCGACGACGCCGAGCGAGGGGTCCGGTTCGCGGGAGAGCACCGACGCGGCGGCGGGCCGGCTCGGGTACGCCGCGCTCCGCTCGCACACGTGCACCCAGCTGGCGCGCGGCAGCCGGCGCAGCACCTCGCCGGTGGAGACCTCCGCGCCGAGCACCTCGGCCCCGGGGCAGTGCCGCGCGGCGAGCTGGTTGCGCGGCGGCAGCTCGCGCGCGAGGCCGTCCACCGAGCCGGCCGCGACCAGCGCCGAGCCCGCCGCGGGCTGCTGCCCTCCGCGCGGGCGCCGCAACGCGCCCAGCGTCGGCACGTACGAGGACACCACGCACTCCAGCGCGCTCGTGCCGTCCGCCGCGGTCGCCGCGTGCAGCGGCAGGTACGCGGCGGGCCCGTGGGCGCACCACCACACGCGCGGCCAGCGCTTCCCGGCACCGGGGCTGCGGAGGTAGCCCATGCGCTCCAGCACGGGCAGCACCAGGTGGTCCCAGCTCCAGTGCAGGCAGCCGTTCAGCCGCTGCTCGTCCCGGCGCAGGGCCGCGGTGAGCGCGGTGTGCGCCTGCTCGGTGACCGCCTCCGGGGAAGCCCCGGGCAGCGGGAGGGTCACCACCCGCCCGCCGAACACGACCAGCGCATCCGAGCGGTACCGGCTGATGTTCGGCAGCACGATCGCGCCGTAGTCGGCCCCGGCCCGCGCGGCGGCGGTGGCCAGGTCGTCGAACCGGACCGGGCGCAGGTGCCCGCCGTCGACGGTGCGGATGCGCTCGAGCAGCTCGTCCCAGGCACCCGCGCTGCGCGTGCGGTCGTCGACCGGGGCGAGCACCGGTTCGGTGGTGGGCCGGTCGAGCAGGCGGCGCAGCCGCACCGCCTCGTCGGCCAGCTCGGGGCGCTCGCGGTGCAGCGCGCCGAGCTCGCCGCCGGTCGGCAGGAAGTCCGAGAGCACCGCGGTGCGCCCGTGCTCGAGCAGCTCGACCGCGCGGTGCGGCAGGCCTGCCTCGAGCGTGCACGCCACGGCGTCGGCGGTGAGCACGCCCCAGTCCTGCTGCACCGCGGGGGAGGCGACGACCCGCTTGCCGCGCGGCACCAGCGGGAGCAGCTCCACGGCCTGGGCGAACGACTCGGCGGCCTCGGACCAGCGCTGGGCCTCCGCTGCCGCGCGGGCCGCGGCCTCGGCCGCGCGCAGCCGCCGGTCGGCCGGGGCGGTGGGCTGCCCGGCGGCTTCGGTGAGGACCTTGCGCGCCCACCGGTAGTTCCGCCGCCGACCGGAGCGCCGGTGCAGCTCGCGGAGGGCTTCGCCGAGCAGGAGGGCGACGTCGGCGCGCGCGGGCATGCCCTCGGGGAGCCCGCCGAGGCCCTGGGCGAGGCGCTGGATCGCCGCGTCGAGGTCGCGCTCGCTGCGGGTCAGCCGGTAGCGGTGCAGGGAGAGCTCACCGCGCACCGCGGTGTTCTGCGCGGTGAGCGGGCCCGCGCTGCGCTCCTCGGTGGCCGCGTCCTCCGCGAGGTCCGCGGCGACCGCGGCGGCGCGGTCCAGGTCGGCCGTGCCGCCGGCGTGCTCGTGCCGGGCGAGGAGGCTGCGGATGAGCGACAGCCGCACCGGGTCGGCTCCCTCGTCCGCGGCCTGCCGGAGCGCCTCCTCCCCGGCGGTCACGGCGGTGTCCAGCGCGGTTTCGTCGGACTGCTGCGCGTGCTGGCGGCGCAGCAGCGCGCCGTGGAGCGCGAGCACCGCCACCCGGTACGGGTCGTCGCCGCGCATGGCGTGGGCGGCGGAGGCGAGCGGGCGCAGCACCTGCTGCAGGAGCTGCGGCTCGCCGGTGGCGTCGACGTGGTCGAGGGCGCACTCGGCGAGGTGGCGCGCGGCCCTGCCGAGCAGGGGGCTTCCCTCCGGGAGGGCGGCCACCGCCCCGAGGAGTTCCGCGACGGCCGAGTGCAGGTCGGCCACGTCGCCGCTGACGTGGAAGCGCAACCGCAGCGCGCTGGCGAGGTAGCACTGCGCCCGGTGCCGCGCCGGTCCCTCGGGCAGTGCGCTCGCCCCGGTGCGCAGGTGGTGCACGCTCTCGTCGAGCGCGGCGGGGTCGCCGCTGCGCTGGGCGCGCCGGGTGAGCGCGGCGCCGAGGTTGACCTGCAGTTCCGGCGCTTCCTCGTCCGGGGCGCTGCCCGCGGCTTCCCGGAAGGCGTCGATGGACTCCTCGTCGGCCTCGTTGTCGCTGGCCACGCGGGCGTGGGTGCGCAGGCTGGTGGCCAGGCGCACCGCGGCCACGTGCCGGCGCGGGTCGCCGCGCGGGGTCAGCCGGGCGGTCTCGCGCGCGTGGGCGGCGGCCTGCCCGCTCGACTCCGCGCTGCGGGTGCGCCCGGCGTGGTCGACCAGCGCGAGCACCAGGTTGTTGCGGTAGAGCAGCAGGTCCTCGTCGGTTTCCGGGGCCGACGTGACGGCCGAGCGGTAGTAGGCGATCGCGTCTTCCAGGTCGGCGACGTCCGCGCTGGTGACGAAGGTGAGCTGGGCGGCGGTGCCGAGGTTGTTGAGCACCGAGGCGCGTGCGGGGTCGTCCTCGGCGAGCACGCCGGCGGTCGCGCGGAAGACCTCGGTGACCCAGGGCAGCGCGCTGAAGTCCCGGCTGGTGACGACCCGGTTCATCGCCGCGACGGCGTCGGCGTAGCGCTGCTCGGGGGTGCGCTGCGGGTGCTCGCCGGTCGTGGCCACCGGCGGTCGGCCGCGGGGCTGCCCCGGCCCGGGCGAGGCGGTGCTCTCCGCCGCTGGTGGGGTCGGGCCGTCCGGGGGAGCCGGGGCGGGCGGGGGCGTGTCCTCGAGGTGCTCGCGGGAGAACCAACTGGACGCGGAACGCGTCCGGTCGGTGCGGGACCCCTGCCGCTCGCCGGACGAGCTCGCCGATCTGGCGTCGTCGCTCATGAGTCGGTACTCCTGTGCACTGCGGTCACCGGCTGTCTCGCTCCCCCGACTGAAGGACGCGTACACGTTACCGGGATGCGCCTCCTTCGTGGTGCGCTGTGCAACAACCCGCACCGCGCCGCGCCGGCGAGCGCGGGCGTCGTGCCGCGAATGCGGTGGTACGCCGGTGATCCGCACTGACGACCGATCCGCTCGTGGTGACCGATATCACGCAGCGCGGGCGGGAATTCCCGGAACGCGGGAGCCGTTGGACGAGTGCCTTCCGCCGGCGCGCGGGCCGCGGGAGGAGGGCCGCGCTCACCCCGCTTCGAGCGGGCGGACCCGCGAGCCGCCGCGCGGGCGCCGGGTCGTCCGGTGCTCCGCCGGCTGCCCCGGTGGTGTGTTCTTCGGTGTGGGGCACGACACATCTCGTCCGTTCTGCCCGGTTCTCCGTCGCGCCGCCACCGCGCCGCGCCGCGGCGGCGAGGTCGCTCGCGGCGGGCGCCCGCGCCCCCCGCGGCGCTCGGGTGACCAGCTGGTTCATCGTCGCGATCGGGGAGGTGGACCGATCGTGTCGTGCGCCACGAGGGTGATCAAAGCGCCTTCCCTTGACTGTGGGCGGTCGCGGGTTCACTCTGGATCCGAAGCGAGCACCCCCGCCGCTCCTTGCCGGGGGCCTCGACAGCTGCCGTCGTTCCGGCTAGACTGCTACGTTGCGCTGCCCTCTTTCCGCGTGCCCTCGAAGGGGCCCTAGGATCGTGGGCGCCATTGCACCCTTGACAGCCGTGTTAGCGATCAGGCCCTGTGTATCGGTCTCGGTGCATCGGCCTCGATGCCGCACCGTCCCCCGGTGCCGGGCACCGACCGCCGGTGCTGCGCATCGTCGATGCACCGTGCGTCGCTGACGCGGTTGCAGCCAGTTCAGAGTCCCGGAAGGACGCATCTTGGCAGTCTCCCGCGCGACCAAGGTCTCTGCAGCTTCCAACTTCACGTCGGAGATCCCTGGGGCACCCAAGCGGGTCTCGTTCGCGAACATTCACGAGCCGTTGAGCGTGCCGAATCTGCTCGACCTGCAGGTCCAGTCCTTCGAATGGCTCGTCGGCGACGAGACCTGGTTCCAGCGCCGGGTCGACGCCGGCGAGGAGAACCCCCAGGGCGGACTCGAAGAGGTCCTCAACGAGATCTCCCCGGTCGAGGACTTCTCCGGCTCGATGTCGCTGTCCTTCTCCGATCCGCGCTTCGACGAGGTCAAGTCGACCGTCGAGGAGTGCAAGGACAAGGACATGACGTACTCGGCGCCGCTGTTCGTCACCGCCGAGTTCACCAACCACTCCACTGGCGAGATCAAGAGCCAGACGGTCTTCATGGGCGACTTCCCCGTGATGACCGACAAGGGGACCTTCATCATCAACGGCACCGAGCGGGTGGTCGTCTCCCAGCTCGTGCGGTCCCCCGGCGTGTACTTCGACCAGTCGGTGGACAAGTCCACGGACAAGGACATCCACGGCGTCAAGATCATCCCGAGCCGCGGTGCGTGGCTCGAGTTCGACGTGGACAAGCGCGACACCGTCGGTGTCCGCATCGACCGCAAGCGCCGCCAGCCGGTCACCGTGCTGCTGAAGGCGCTGGGGTGGAGCGACGAGGCCATCCGCGAGCGGTTCAGCTTCTCCGAAACGCTGCTGGCGACGCTGGAGAAGGACCACACGGCAGGCCAGGACGAGGCGCTGCTGGACATCTACCGCAAGCTGCGCCCCGGTGAACCGCCGACGAAGGAGAGCGCGCAGACCCTCCTGGAGAACCTCTTCTTCAAGGAGAAGCGCTACGACCTGGCCCGGGTCGGCCGCTACAAGCTCAACAAGAAGATGGGGCTCGACCTTCCCTACCAGACCGGTGTCCTGACGGAGGAGGACCTCGTCACCGCCATCGAGTACCTGGTGCGGCTGCACGCGGGCGAGACCTCGATGCCCGCGCGCGGTGCGGTCGAGGAGGGCTCCGAGGACCCGTCCACCGTCCCGGTCGAGGTGGACGACATCGACCACTTCGGCAACCGCCGGCTGCGCACCGTCGGCGAGCTCATCCAGAACCAGGTGCGCGTGGGGCTCTCGCGGATGGAGCGGGTCGTCCGCGAGCGGATGACCACGCAGGACGTCGAGGCGATCACGCCGCAGACGCTCATCAACATCCGCCCGGTCTCCGCGGCGATCCGGGAGTTCTTCGGGACCTCCCAGCTCTCCCAGTTCATGGACCAGACCAACCCGATCGCGGGGTTGACGCACAAGCGGCGGCTCTCCGCGCTCGGCCCCGGCGGTCTCTCCCGCGAGCGCGCGGGCATGGAGGTCCGCGACGTCCACCCCTCGCACTACGGCCGGATGTGCCCGATCGAGACGCCGGAGGGCCCGAACATCGGCCTCATCGGTTCGCTGGCCACCTTCGGCCGGGTGAACCCGTTCGGCTTCATCGAGTCGCCCTACCGCAAGGTCGTCGAGGGCCGGGTCACCGAGGAGATCGTCTACCTCACCGCCGACGAGGAGGACCGGCACGTCAAGGCGCAGGCCAACGCGCCGATCGACGCCGACGGCAACTTCCTCGAGGAGCGGGTGCTGGGCCGGCGCAAGGGCGGCGAGGTCGAGCTGCTCGCGCCGACCGAGATCGACTACATGGACGTCTCCCCGCGGCAGATGGTCTCGGCCGCCACGGCGATGATCCCGTTCCTCGAGAACGACGACGCCAACCGCGCGCTCATGGGCGCGAACATGCAGCGCCAGGCCGTGCCGCTGCTGAAGTCCGACTCGCCGCTGGTGGGCACGGGCATGGAGCTGCGCGCCGCCTACGACGCCGGTGAGGTCATCCACGCGGAGAAGGCCGGCGTCGTCGAGGAGCTCAGCGCCGACTACATCACCGTGATGGCCGACGACGGCACGCGCCGGACCTACGGGATGTCCAAGTTCAACCGGTCCAACGCCGGCACCTGCTTCAACCAGAAGCCGGTGATCGACGAGGGCGACCGCGTCGAGGACGGGCACATCCTCGCTGACGGCCCGTGCACCGAGCAGGGCGAGATGGCGCTGGGCAAGAACCTGCTCACCGCGATCATGCCCTGGGAGGGGCACAACTACGAGGACGCCATGGTCATCTCCCAGCGCCTCGTGCAGGACGACGACCTCACCTCGGTGCACATCGAGGAGCACGAGGTCGACGCCCGCGACACCAAGCTCGGCGCCGAGGAGATCACCCGGGACATCCCGAACGTCTCCGATGACGTGCTGGCCGACCTCGACGAGCGCGGCATCATCCGGATCGGTGCCGAGGTGCAGGGCGGCGACATCCTCGTCGGCAAGGTCACGCCGAAGGGCGAGACCGAGCTGACCCCGGAGGAGCGGCTGCTGCGCGCGATCTTCGGCGAGAAGGCCCGGGAGGTCCGCGACACCTCGCTGAAGGTGCCGCACGGCGAGACCGGCAAGGTCATCGGCGTCCGCGTGTTCAACCGCGAGGACGAGGACGAGCTGCCCGCGGGCGTGAACCAGCTCGTGCGGGTCTACGTCGCGCAGAAGCGCAAGATCCAGGACGGCGACAAGCTCGCCGGCCGGCACGGCAACAAGGGCGTCATCGGCAAGATCCTGCCGGTCGAGGACATGCCGTTCATGGAGGACGGCACCCCGGTCGACATCGTGCTGAACACGCACGGCGTGCCGCGGCGCATGAACATCGGCCAGGTCCTGGAGAGCCACCTCGGCTGGATCGCCTCGCAGGGCTGGTCCATCGAGGGCGAACCGGACTGGGCGAAGCGGTTGCCGGAGGACCTCTACGACGTGGACCCCGGTACGAACACCGCGAGCCCGGTGTTCGACGGCGCCCGGGAGGAGGAGATCACCGGTCTGCTCGGCTCCACCAAGCCGAACCGCGACGGGCAGCGGCTCGTCGGCGGCGACGGCAAGGCGGCGCTGTTCGACGGCCGCAGCGGGGAGCCGTACCCGCACCCCGTGTCGGTCGGGTACATGTACATGCTCAAGCTGACGCACATGGTGGACGACAAGATCCACGCGCGGTCCACCGGCCCGTACTCGATGATCACGCAGCAGCCGCTGGGCGGTAAGGCCCAGTTCGGCGGCCAGCGCTTCGGTGAGATGGAGTGCTGGGCGATGCAGGCCTACGGCGCCGCCTACACCCTGCAGGAGCTGCTGACGATCAAGTCCGACGACGTGGTCGGCCGGGTGAAGGTCTACGAGGCCGTCGTCAAGGGCGAGAACATCCCCGAACCCGGTATCCCGGAGTCGTTCAAGGTGCTTCTCAAGGAGCTCCAGTCGCTGTGCCTGAACGTCGAGGTGCTCTCCAGCGACGGTGCTGCCATCGAGATGCGCGAGGGCGAGGACGAGGACTTGGAGCGTGCCGCCGCGAACCTCGGCATCAACCTGTCCAAGAACGAGTCGCTGTCTGTCGACGACGTCGCGCACTGACGACCTCGCCGCCGGCCCGCGGTGACGCCGCGGGCCGGCGCCCGACCCAACCTGGCAGGACTGCCGCTGCGGCGGCAGAACTTTCGATCAAGGGAGAAGACCCGACGTGCTGGACGTCAACTTCTTCGACGAACTCCGCATCGGCCTCGCCACGGCCGACGACATCCGCCAGTGGTCGTATGGCGAGGTGAAAAAGCCCGAAACGATCAACTACCGCACGCTCAAGCCGGAGAAGGACGGCTTGTTCTGCGAGAAGATCTTCGGTCCCACCCGCGACTGGGAGTGCTACTGCGGCAAGTACAAGCGGGTCCGCTTCAAGGGCATCATCTGCGAGCGGTGCGGCGTCGAAGTCACGCGCGCCAAGGTGCGGCGTGAGCGGATGGGGCACATCGAGCTGGCCGCCGCCGTGACGCACATCTGGTACTTCAAGGGCGTGCCGAGCCGGCTGGGCTACTTGCTCGACCTGGCCCCGAAGGATCTCGAGAAGATCATCTACTTCGCCTCCTACGTGATCACCTCCGTGAACACGGAGATGCGGCACAACGACCTGCCGACGCTGGAGAGCGAGATCGGCGTCGAGCGCAAGCGCATCGCCGACGACCGGGACTCCGAGCTGGAGCAGCGCGCGCAGAAGCTCGAGAGCGACCTGGCCCAGCTGGAGCAGGAGGGAGCCAAGAGCGACGCCCGCCGCAAGGTCAAGGAGGCCGGCGAGCGGGAGATGAAGCAGATCCGCGAGCGCGCCCAGCGCGAGCTGGACAAGCTCGAGGAGCTGTGGGAGACCTTCACCAAGCTGGAGCCGCGGCAGCTGATCTCGGACGAGACGCTGTTCCGCGAGCTGTACGACCGCTACGGCGAGTACTTCACCGGCGGCATGGGTGCCGAGGCGATCCAGGCGCTGCTGCAGAACTTCGACATCAACGCCGAGGCCGAGGGCCTGCGCGAGACCATCCGCACGGGCAAGGGGCAGAAGAAGCTCCGCGCCCTCAAGCGCCTCAAGGTCGTCGCCGCGTTCCAGAACACCGGCAACGACCCGGCCGGCATGGTGCTCGGCGCGATCCCGGTGATCCCGCCGGACCTGCGCCCGATGGTCCAGCTGGACGGCGGCCGCTTCGCGACCTCCGACCTCAACGACCTGTACCGCCGGGTGATCAACCGGAACAACCGGCTCAAGCGGCTGATCGACCTCGGTGCGCCCGAGATCATCGTCAACAACGAGAAGCGGATGCTGCAGGAGTCCGTGGACGCGCTGTTCGACAACGGCCGCCGCGGGCGCCCGGTCACCGGTCCCGGCAACCGCCCGCTCAAGTCGCTGTCCGACCTGCTCAAGGGCAAGCAGGGCCGGTTCCGGCAGAACCTGCTCGGCAAGCGCGTCGACTACTCCGGTCGTTCGGTCATCGTCGTCGGTCCGCAGCTGAAGCTGCACCAGTGCGGCCTGCCGAAGGAGATGGCGGTCGAGCTGTTCAAGCCGTTCGTCATGAAGCGGTTGGTCGACCTCAACCACGCGCAGAACATCAAGTCCGCCAAGCGGATGGTGGAGCGGCAGCGGCCGCAGGTCTGGGACGTGCTGGAAGAGGTCATCTCCGAGCACCCGGTGCTGCTCAACCGCGCTCCGACGCTGCACCGCCTGGGCATCCAGGCCTTCGAGCCGCAGCTGGTGGAGGGCAAGGCCATCCAGCTGCACCCGCTGGTCTGCGAGGCGTTCAACGCCGACTTCGACGGCGACCAGATGGCCGTGCACCTGCCGCTGTCGGCGGAGGCGCAGGCCGAGGCCCGCGTGCTGATGCTGTCGAGCAACAACATCCTCTCGCCGGCCTCCGGTCGCCCGCTGGCCATGCCGCGGCTCGACATGGTCACCGGCCTGTACCACCTGACCAAGGAGAAGGAAGGCGCCACCGGCGAGGGCAAGGCCTTCTCCTCGGTGGGCGAGGCCATCATGGCCTACGACCGCAAGGAACTGGACCTGCAGGCCAGGACCACCATCCGGCTGCACGACATCGTCCCGCCGCAGGGCGAGGTGCCGGAGGACTGGGAGCCCGGCCAGCCGTGGAGCGCCACGACGACGCTGGGTCGCGTGTGGTTCAACGAGCTGCTGCCGGAGGACTACCCGTACGTCAACGAGCTGCTGCCGAAGAAGAAGCAGGGCGGGATCGTCAACGACCTCGCCGAGCGGTACCCGATGGTGACCGTGTCGCGGACCCTGGACAAGCTCAAGGACGCGGGCTTCTACTGGGCCACTCGCTCCGGTGTCACCATCGCGATCTCCGACGTGGTGGTGCCGCCGAACAAGGAGGAGCTGCTCGACAACTACGAGTCCAAGGCCGACCAGGTGGAGAAGCGGTACCGGCGCGGTGCCCTGTCCCACCAGGAGCGCAACGACGAGCTGGTCAAGGTCTGGAACGCCGCCCGCGATGACGTCGCGGAGGCCATGGAGAACAACTTCCCGGACGACAACTCGATCAGCATGATCGTGAAGTCCGGTGCCGCCGGCAACATGACGCAGGTCGTGCAGCTGGCGGGCATGCGTGGCCTGGTGTCCAACCCGAAGGGCGAGTACATCCCGCGGCCGATCAAGGCGAACTACCGCGAGGGCCTGTCGGTGCTGGAGTACTTCATCTCCAACCACGGTGCTCGCAAGGGTCTCGCCGACACCGCGCTGCGGACCGCCGACTCCGGTTACCTCACCCGGCGCCTGGTGGACGTCTCGCAGGACGTCATCGTCCGGGAGCACGACTGCCACACCGACCGGGGCATCCGGATGCCGATCGCGCAGCGGCAGTACGACGGCACGCTGCTGCGGCACCCGAACGTGGAGACCAGCATCTACGCGCGGACCACGGCCGCGGACATCGCCGACGCCGACGGCAACGTGGTCATCGCCGAGGGCACCGACATCGGCGACCCGGCGATCGAGAAGCTCGTCAACGCCGGCGTCACCGAGGTGAAGATCCGCAGCGTGCTCAGCTGCGAGTCGGAGAACGGCGTCTGCGCGATCTGCTACGGCCGGTCGATGGCCACCGGCAAGCTGGTCGACGTGGGCGAGGCCGTCGGCATCGTCGCGGCGCAGTCCATCGGTGAGCCGGGTACGCAGCTGACGATGCGCACCTTCCACCAGGGCGGTGTCGCCGGTGACGACATCACCACCGGTCTGCCGCGCGTGCAGGAGCTGTTCGAGGCCCGGGTGCCGCGGGGCAAGGCGCCGATCGCCGACGCGCCGGGACGCGTCCGGATCGAGGACAACGAGCGCAGCTGGAAGATCACCATCACGCCGGACGACGGCGGCGAGGAGATCGTCTACGACAAGCTGTCCAAGCGGCAGCGCCTGGCGACGATCTCGGTGGACGGCACCGAGCGGCAGCTGCAGGACGGCGACCACGTCGAGGTCGGCAAGAAGCTGATGGAAGGCGCGGTCGACCCGCACGAGGTGCTGCGCGTGATGGGCCCGCGGGAGGCGCAGCTGCACCTGGTCGACCAGGTGCAGGAGGTGTACCGCTCGCAGGGCGTGGGCATCCACGACAAGCACGTCGAGGTGATCGTCCGGCAGATGCTGCGGCGGGTCATCATCATCGACTCGGGCGCCACCGAGTTCCTCCCCGGTTCGCCGGTGGAGCGCTCGCAGTTCGAGTCGGAGAACCGCCGCGTGGTCTCCGAGGGCGGGGACCCGGCCTCCGGTCGCCCGGTGCTCATGGGCATCACGAAGGCCTCGCTGGCCACCGAGTCGTGGCTGTCGGCGGCCTCCTTCCAGGAGACGACCCGCATCCTCACCAACGCCGCGATCGAGCGGTCCAGTGACAAGCTGGTCGGCCTGAAGGAGAACGTGATCATCGGCAAGTTGATCCCGGCGGGCACGGGCATCAACCGGTACCGCAACATCCAGGTGCAGCCGACGGAGGAGGCCCGGGCCGCGGCCTACGCGATCCCCTCCTACGACGACAGCTACTACACCCCGGACGTGTTCGGTGCCGGCACCGGTGCCGCGGTTCCGCTGGACGACTACGACTTCGGCCGCGACTACCGCTGAGTCCGCGGGCGCGAGTCCGAGCGTCACACCGGCCCCCATCCGCCTCGCGCGGGTGGGGGCCGGTTCGCGTTCGGCGGGGACCGGTGGTGCGCAGTGCGGTCCCGTTGGTCCGGCGCCGCTGGGCCGATCGCGGTCCGGCCGCGCCGCTGGTCCGGCCGCCGCTGGTCCGTGCCGGGTCCCGGTGGCGATTGCTGCCGATGTGGGCGATCCGCCCCGGCGGCGTGCGACCGGGCAGTACCCTCGATCCCTGATCGTGCGAACGTCGGGGTGCATCGCGCAGCGGTGCCCGGTTGTGGAGATCGAGCTATGACTCAGCCTTCGGGGCAGGCGCCGCAGGCCGCGGCAGCGGGGACGGCCGCCATCTCGCCCGTTGCGCGGCGCCCCCGCGCGCTCTACGCGCTGCTGGCCTTGTTCGCGGTGGACATGGCGCTGAACACGGCGGCCGTGGTGATCAGCGTGCCCGGGGAGTACTGGGACACCGTGCTGCTCGTCGGCGCCGGGGTGATCGCGGTCGCGCGCCTCGCTGCCTTCACCGGCCTGTGGCGGGGCAACGGCAGCGCCCGGGAACTGCTCGTGGTCGGGCAGACGTTTCTCGCCGGGGCGCTCGCCCTGGTCGCGTTCATCTTCTACTCGGGATTTCTGCACTCCGGCTCCGCCTTCGTCCTCGGACTGCGCAGCGCGGCGGTCGTGTGCATGCTCCTCGGAAGCTTGCTGGCGCTCTCGGGGGTCGTCCGCGAGTGGTGCTCGCACGGGCGGTTCCGGGTGATCCGCCGTCCCGGGCAGGGCGCGCCGGCGACGGAGGAGGATCCCGACGGGGGAACCGGCCTGGGGGAGTGGACCGGTGTCGTCGGCTGGGGCTGGGCCGCCGACGTCCCGATCGTCCGGATCGGTGGGTTCGACTCGGAACCGTTCGTGGAGGCCAAAGCCCGCAGGTGCCGCACACTCGTCTGGGGGACGTACCAGGGGTTCCCGGCGATGGTGGCGCAGATGCGGTTCATCAAGCGCGTCCCGAGCGGGACGGCGGGGCCGGACATGCGGACGGTGCACGAGGCGAAGCACTACGACGTGGTGTGCGCGGTGCTGGAGACGGACACCGCGCTGCCCGAGCTCACCGTGCGGCAGCGGAAGGACGCGACCGGGGTGGTGGCGGACGTGCTGAAGGGGGACAACGCGCGCGCCGCGCTCCAGCGGAGCAACGTGAGCCTGCCGGAACACCGGGCGGGTGGCCTGTTCTCCGCCCGTTCCAGCAGCGAGGAGTTCGCCCGGCAGCTGGTCACCCCGGAGCTGATGGAGGCCGTGGCGCCCGCTCCGGGGATGGACGTGTTCCGGTTCAACTTCCGGTTCACCGGGAACAAGGTCGTGGTCTGGTCGATGATGACCGCTGACATGCGCCCGGAGTCCATCAAGCAGCAGCTCGGCCGTGCCCACGACTTGTACCGGCGGGCGGCCCCGCTCGCGCGGACCGCGCCCGCGTCGAAACCGGCCTTCGCCCCGCTGCAGGAGCTCACCGAGCAGTTGCGGTAGTCGCGCGCCGGCCCGTTCAGCGCGGCCTCGGCCTATCGGTCCCTGCGATGGCCGAGGCCGCGGGAGACAGGTGGTGCGGAACCTCTGCGTGCCGCTCAGACGTCCAGCTGTCCTTCGATCGTCTCGTTCGACGGGACGTCGCTGAAACCGCCCTTGTCCGCCTGCTGTTCGAGGTCGTCGGCGGCCTTGTCCATGGCGTTGCCGTAGTGTCCGGCGGCCTTGCTCGCGCCGCTGCTGAGCGTTTGCGCGTCGACGGTGGGTTTGTTTATTCCTGTGTTCGTGCCTTCGTTCCCCTGCTGCGCTTCGCGCATCAGGTTGTCGTGGTGTTCCCCCGGGGCTCTGTCGTACTCGTACTTTTTCTTGGCCGTGTCGGCTGAGCTCTTGAGGTCTTTCAGGTCGTCGCTGTGCTCCTTGGCGGAGCCGCCATCCCCGTCCTTCCCCTCCTTGATGTCGTTCATGGCATCGGCCACGCGGGTCGTGTCGATCGCCGCCTTGATCAGGGTGATGGCGTTGACGACCAGGTCGAGGATGTCGACGATCTGTTTGACTTTTTTCGTCGCTTTGGTGGTTGCGACGCTGGCTTCGACGGCGGTCGCGGCGCTGGCCGCGCCGTAGGATGAGCCGAATGTTACGGGAGCTGACGCTGATGCCGAAACCCACGTCATGATCAGCCAGGTGACGAAGTCCGCGATGATGCCTCGAACAACGCCTTCAGCGGCCTCCGCCAGCGTCGAACTTATCTGCAGGAGCTCGGAAACGTTGTGCGCCTGTTTTCCGGTGTTTTCGACGCCCGCGGCGAATGCGGCCAGTTTCGTGCGCGCTGCGTCGGCGGCCTCGCCGTTCCAGTCTTTGAGTCCGCTCTCGGCCTTGTCGATTATTTCCTGCGACAGGTCGCTGAGCTTGTCCTTGACCTCGCCGAAATCCTCGCTTCCCTTTTGCAGGGACTCCTTGTCGCCGCTGACCAGCTGCAGGGCTTCCTCGAGGGGCTGGATCCACTCGAGGAGGAAGCCGAGGCCTTTGTTGATGAGCCAGCTGGCGGGGTTGCTCGCGAAGCTCAGGGCCTCCGAGGCGAGCCCTTCGACGCTTTGCTTGATTCCGGACAGGTCGACTTCGTCGCCTTCAGTGGCCTTCTGGAATTGGTCCCACTGCTTCTTTACGGGAAGGGAATCTTTGGCGCTGTCGTCGAGCATGCCCTCTTGGGTGAGATCTTTGTCGATCATGCCTTGCCGCCCATTGTGAACTTGTCCTCGACCTGCTGGATGGCGTCCTGGTGGGCCCTGTCGACCTCGTCGTAGTCCTTGGCGGTTTCGGTGAGCTTGTCCCCGATGTCCGCGATCCCCTGCTTGATCTGGTCGAGGTGGTCGTCGACCTGCTGCAGCAGGTCGTCGTAATCGCTCTTCACGAAGAGGCCGACCACGCCCCAGGCGGTGTCGGCGACCTCGGCCTCGGAGCTCTTGTCCTTGATGGTCCCGGCCTTGTCCTCCAGCCCCTTGATCTCCTGGCCGGTGTTGTCGATCGCCTCGGTGGGCGCGTTGAAGCCGTTGCCCTTGCCCATCGGTCACCTCCGCCCGTAGAACGTGCCGTCCTCGAAGCCGTCGTCGTCCTCGTCCTCGTCCGGGGCCGGGCGGGGGCGTTCCGCCTCGCCGGGGTCGATGCGCACGCCGAGCATCTCCTCCTGGGTCTGCCGCACCCGTTCGGCGACGTCGCCCTCCGGGGCGAACTCCTGCACGATGCCGGCTTGCTCCCGCGCGGCCTGCGCCACGGCCTGGCGCAGCGTGCTCATCACGGTGCTCGACAGCTGGATGGGCGAGAGCTTGGTGGCGTCCTTGGTGAACTCGATGTTCGTCACCGAGCCGCCGGGCCCGGCGGTGACCGTGACGGCCTTGTCCGCGGAGGTCACCTTGGCCTCGATGGCGCTGATCTGCTCGCGCATCCGGTCGGCGTCGGCCAACCGCTGCTCCGCCTGGTCGCCCATCTCGCGCAGGCGGTCCAGCTTCCGCTGGAGGTCTTCGATGTCCGGCACGTCCTCTCCCGTTGGTCGTGGTGGCCTGCTGCTGGGACGGAAGTATCGACGATCAGGTTCCGCGATGGGGGCGAAATGCGTGAATCGGGGTGCCGAACGCGAAAACGCCGCCCGGTGCGCGACCGGACGGCGTCCTCGGCGACCCCGGTGACGACATCGCTGCCGGGGAGGTGGGGTTTCTCGGGAGGTGCGGCTGCCGGGGAGGTCAGCCCTCGAGGTCGGCCAGCTGCCGGCGGACCCGCTCGACCTCGGCCTCCAGCTCGGCCAGTTTCGCCTCGTGCTGCTCGCGGGCCTGCTGCAGCACGTTTTCGATCGTGTCGGAGATGTCCTCGTGCAGCTCCTTGGCCGCCTTCGACACGGCGGCGGCGGGGACCTGGATGCCCTGCACGACGCGCTTGCCGCCGTGCATGAGCTCGGCCTGCCACTCGCCTTCGGCCGTGCCGGTCACGGTCAGCGTCAGCTCGACGGTCCGGGTCTTGCGGGCGGTGCTCTTGGTGCGCTTCTTCTTCGACTGGGTGCTTTCGCCGCTGTTCTCGTCGCTCGTCGCGGTGCCCGCGTCGCCCTCCGGGGTCGCGGCCCGTTCGGCGCTCCGGTCCTGCGCCTGCTCTTCGGCCGCCTGCGCCGGGGCCTGCTCGGTCGTCTCGGCGTTCGCGGCGGAAGCGGCCTGCGGGTCCTGCTCCTCGGTCACGATGTCACTCCTTCGGCTGGTCGGACTCGGTCGTGCGTGTGATGCGCGCCCTGCTCGCGAACGGTCCCGCTCGCGAACTCCCGGGGAAGGGGCGGCCGCAACAGCACACCCCACGATAGAACAGGAGTTCGCCGCGGGGAGGTGGTGCGGCGGGCCCGCGGGTGGGCAGCGCGGTGGTCGCGGGCGGTGGGCAGCGCCGGAGACGGGGTCACCGGCACGCCACTCGTCCGCTCCCGAGCCAGCCCGCGCGGACGCGGCGGCCGCCGCACGGCCCCGGGCGCCCGGCACCCTGGACACGTTCCGGCGAGATCGCATGCGGCACCATTGCAGACAGCCGCGCGCGCCACGTAAACCGCCAGCGAACATCACGGTGACACGGGACGGAGATGCCCACCATGACCACACCCGGCTCGTCTGCCAGCCCGCTGAACTGGGCAGACAGATTCCGCGCCGCGATGCTCGGTGGCGCGGTCGGTGACGCGTTCGGCGCCGCCGTCCGCAATTCGTCCACTGCGGACGTCCAGCGGTGGTACGGCCCGCGCGGGTTGACCGACTACGCGCCCGCCTTCGGGCGCAGGGGCCAGGCCAGCGACCTGACGCAGCTGTCCGCCTTCACGCTGGAGGCGGTGCTGCGCACCCGGGCCAACGCCGGTGCCGACGGGCAGGTGCTGTCGTACGTGTTCCGCAACCAGCTGCGCTGGCTGCACACGCAGGGGGTGCCGTGGCCGTTCGCGATGCGCCGCTACCTGCACGAGGAACCGGCGCCGACCGGCTGGCTGCTCGGTCGTCCCGAGCTGTACTCGACGCGCAATCCCGGCGGTCCCGCGCTGGCGGCCCTGGGCGGGATGGCGCAGCAGTCACCTGTGGACGCGCGGGGCGGGGTCCGGCCGGCGAGCGCGGCGGAAGGCCCGGTGGACTGCCTCGTGTGGACGGCGCCGCTGGCGGTGTGCGCCGCGCGCCCGGACACGGCCTTCGAGTTGGCCTCCGCGCTGGCCAACGTGTTCACCAGCGCGAGCAACACGCGGGCGGCCGCGGGCACGCACGGTTGCGTGCTCGCCAGGGTGCTGCGCGGCAGCTCCCTGTGGGAGGCGGTGGCCCAGGCCGACGAGCAGCTCGCCGTCACTTCGGTGGGCGAGGAGACCGGGCGGTTCCCCGCCGCGGTGCGGCAGCTGCTGCACGGCGCCATGTTCGTCTCCCGGCGGGAGCGCCCGGTCGGCCCCGGTGAGCTCGACGTGGAATTCGACCTGGCCAGCGGGTTCGGCGAGCTCGGCGTGGCGTTGACCGCCGTGGGCCGCACCCCCTCGTTCGCGGACGCGGTGCGCGCCGCGGTGAACCACTCCGCCGACAGCGCGGTGGCCGGGTCGCTCGCCGGGCAGCTCGCCGGCGCGCTGTACGGGCCGGCGGCGATCCCCGCGGGCTGGCTGGACGAGCTCGAACTGCGGGAGGTCCTCGAAACGCTGTCCCAGGACGCGGTGGACGCCTTCGGCGTTCCGCGCTGGGCCCGGCGCTACGCCGAGCAGCAGACGCCGGTGCTGGCGCACCAGCCCGGTGGGCCGGAGCGGAGCGAGCGCGCGGACCGGACGATGGTGCTGCCCGCGATTCCCGCCTCCGACGAGGCCGACGAGCCGGGCGCGGCGGAAGGGGGCACGGAGCCGCTGCCGGTGGCCGCGGTGCGCACCTCCGCCGCGGAGACCGGCGTCTCCGGCGGTGCGGGTGCGCTCGGGGACGGAGCGGTGACGTGGGAGTTCGCGGGCGGCGGCGCCGACACCGGGCCGGACACCGCGTTCGAGTCGGGGAGCGCGTTCGGGCCGGACACCGCGTTCAGCGCGCCGCACCGGGGGCGCGTCGGGACCGAGGACCCGCCGACCGCGGTGTTCCCCGCGGCCGAGGCCGCGCCGTTGCCCGCCCGCGATGTCGCGGACACCTCCGCGCGCTCGGAGGAACCCGCTGCTGCGGAACCCGCTGTTGAGGCCCCGGCGTGGGAGACCCCTCCTCGGGAGGAAGGAGCCCAGGGGGGAGCGGGTTCAGCGCTCGGCAGCACCGCGGAGGAGGCCCGCTCGGAACCGGGTGCCGCCCCCGCGGCGGAGCAGCTCGCTCCCGAGGCGGAGACGGGGGCAGATGCGGCCCGCGGGGCGGAGGAGCGCGAGACCCCGAGCGGCGCGCCGGAAGCCGAGGTCTCCCGGAGCGGCGCTGCCGGGCTCGGCCCGGATCCGGAGCCGGAGCCGGCGGACGGTCCGCGGCACGCCGAGGTGCGGGGGTGGGGCTGGCAGGACTGGCGCCACGAGTCGTTCCACGACACCGCCGCGGCGGGTGGACCCCGGGACAGCGCGTTCTCCGCAGCCGAGCACGCGGTGCGCGAGTTCTGGTTGCGTTCCGCGGAGTCCCAGCGGGACACCCCGGTGGAGGAGGGCCCTGTGGAGGGGTCCGTGGAGGCTCCGGCGGGGAACGGTTCCGCCGCGGACACCGGTTCGGCGCTCCAGGAGGGGACATCGGCCGGCCCCGCGCATGAGCCCCTCGAACGCCCCGGGACGGCGTCCGCTGCGGAGGAGTCGCTCGCCGAGCGGTGGGAGCGCTCCGCGGAGGCCGCACCTCCCGTGGAGGCCGCACCTCCCGCGGAGGCCGCACCCCCCGCGGCGGAGGGCGCGCGCGGCAGGCACGAGTCCGCCGGGCCCGCACCGGTGCACGCGGTGCCCGAGGGGCAACAGGGCGCGGCGCGCACCGCAGAAGCGGGACGGGCCGAGGCCGGGCGCGGCGGGGAGCACGCCCGCGGCGGTGCTCCCGTGGCGGACGCCCCGTCGCTGGCCGAGCGGGTTCTGGGCGGGTTCCTCGGCAGCGCCCTCGGGGACGCGTGCGGCTACGGGCCCGCCGACGCGCCGGCGGGGTTCGGCGCCGCGGGGGCCGCGAGCGTCACCGAGGTCACGCGGTCGACCCTGTTCACCGCGGAAGGCCTGATCCGCGCCAGCGTCGCCCGGCGCGCGCTCGGCGAGAGCGATCCGCTGCCGGAGCTGCGCCTGGCCCACCAGCGCTGGCTGCACGCGTGCGGGGTGGAGTGGTCCGTGGCGGCCGGCCCGTTCCGCGAAGCGGTCCCGCAGCCCGACGGGTGGTTGGTCGACGTCGCCGGGATGCACGTCGACGGCGGCGCGAGCGGCACCGTGCTGGAAGCGCTCATCGGCTACGGCGCGGGCGGCACCGGAACGCCGGACAACCGGGCCGACGATGCCGGCGCGGTGCCCAGGGGTGCTCCGATCGCGCTGCTGTCCGCCGACCCGGCCGAGGTCTTCGACCTGGCCGCGCGCACGGCGGCGTTCACCCACGCGCACCCGGACGGCCACCTGCCCGCCGGGGCGTTCGCCGTGGTCGTGCAGCAGGGGCTGCTGGGACGCGAGCTCGACGACGGCGTGTGGCTCGCCCTGCAGGTCCTGGAGACCTGCGAGGACTCCGCGCTGACCAGCGGGCTGCTGAGGAGTGCCGTCGAGCTCGCGCGTGCGGACATCCCCGCCGAGGAGGTCCGCGAGCGCCTCGGCGCGGGCAGCACGGGTGCGGAAGCGCTGGCGATCGCGGTGTACGCCGCGCTCACCGGTGGTGCGGACGTGGCGCACGCCGCGGTGCGGGCCGCGCGGCACTCGGGCGAGCCCTGCGTGGTCGGCGCGCTGTGCGGCTGCATCCTCGGTGCGCTGCGGGGGGTCGGACGGCTCCCCGTGGACAGCTTGGCCGGGCTGGAGCTGCGCGCGGTGGTGCAGCGCATGGCGCTGGACTGCGTCGCGGAGTTCGCCGATGACGAGGCCGCGGTCGAGGACGGAGCGGTCGAGGGCGAGACGAGCACCACCCGCCCGGACGACGAGGAGTGGCACGAGCGGTACCCGGTGCGCGCGCTCGGCTCCGAGGCCGCGACCGGCGGGGCTCCGCTCGGTGCGGCCGGCGGTGCTCCGCTCGAGGAGGGGGCGACCGGGTGGCCCGCCGAGTTCGGCGCACCGCTGCCCGCGCCGGCCGAACCGCCGATCCCGGAGTCCGCGAGCGCGCCGGAGGGCGCGGCGCCGGTGAGCGAGCCCGCGCACGTGCGGGCGGCCTGGGAGGGCGGATCCGAGCGCGCCGACTGCGAGGACTCCTCCGAGGAGGGCTGCGCGGAGGTCGCGGCCGAGGACGTCGCGGAGGAGCTCGACCCGGTGGCCGAGACCTCGCCGGAACCGCCCGCGGTGGAGTTCGACGCACCCGATGACGACGTGCCGACCGCTGATCCCGGCAGCGCACGGTTCCGCGAGGAGCCGGGACCGCGTGCGGAGCCGGGGCCGCGCGTCGTGCTGCCGGACGAACCTCCGCTGGGAGCGGACGAGGCGGCCGAGGGCGACTCCGCCGCGGACGAGCAGGCGGAATTGCCGCACCGGGTCGGGCCGGTGGACACCGCGCCCCCCGCGGAGGGGCCCGAACCCCTCGCGGGAGGTCCCGACGGCGCCGCGGCCGAGGCGCCGGACGGCGGCGCGCCGGAACCCGCCGGGGTCGAAGAGGACGCCGGGGTCGATGAGGACGCCGGGGAGGTCGCGGGTGTCGAGCTCGCCGACGAGTTCCCCGCGGGTGCCGCGGAGCCTGCGGCGACCTCCCCGAGCGGAGCGGAGGTCTTCTCGAGCGGAGCGTCCGATGCCTCGCGCGCACGCGCGGAGGATGCGGAGGATGGTGCCCGGCACGCACGCGCGGAGGTTGCGGAGGCGGGGACTCCGCAAGTGGAGGCCTCGCAGGCGGCGGAGTTCTCGTGGGAAGTCGGGACCTCGGAGGAGGCGGCCGAGGGCCGCAGCACCGCGGCGGTGTGGGTGGAGCCCCGCGCCGCGGCGGAGGCGCCGCAGGCGCGCTCCGGTGCGCACGAGGTTGATCCGGCCCCGGAGGCGGGGTTCCCCGGGACGGGGCTGCAGGCTCCCCGGCTTCCGGACGACGGCGCGCGCGAGGTCGAAGTGGACAGCGGGCCCGACGGGACTGCTGAGTCCGTTGGGACTGCTGGGGCCGAGGCGGACGCCGGCGGTGACCGGGCCGACCCCCTGCCGGTGCGATCCTCCGCGATGTCACTCGATCGGGCATTTCCCGGTGCGGACGGGGAGGCCGGGTCGGTCCGCGAGCACGAGCAATTCCGCTCCGCCGGTTCTCCGGCCGAACCCGCCGGGCCGTTGACCGGCACCACCGGGTCGCCGACCGGCCTCGCCGATCCGGCTGCCGGAGCGGCCGATCCGCTGGCGGGGACCGCAGGGGCGGGTGACGTCTCGGACAGGACCGAGCGGTTGCACGTCGGTGCTGGCCTGCCTGCAGGGGCCGGCCGCTCCGCGGACGGGACCTCCGGTGCCGGGGCGGACGCCGAGGAGCGCGCGACGGGATCGGACGGCGCGCGGGCCCCGGAGGACGCGGCGCGCACCGGGGAGCAGTTCCCCACGCCGAAGCCGGCCCCCCGGCGCATCAACGGAGTGGTGGACACCACGCCCCCGGCTCCCGAGGGATCGCAGGAACCAGAGGGGTCTCCGGAGCCGGAGGCCTCCCCGGCCTCGAGGAGTGACCCGGCCCCCGAGGAGTGACCCGGAACCCCCGGCCCGGAACCCCCGGTCCGGAACCCGGGGCGCCCTCCGGGCGGTCCCGAACGGCGGCGGCCCGGACGCGCGGACGGATTCCCCCGTTTCGCGCATGTCCGGGCTTGTCCGGGCGAGTACGCTGGCGGCACAAGCCAAAGCGCTCACCGGTGCCGCGTTCCGCCACCGGTTCGGCCGGGTCAGCCTGGGGGAGCTCCGCGGGCAGTCGGAGCCGCCGCGACCTCGCCGGGACCGGGAATCGGCGGGAAACAGCACCGCAAGAGCGAGCGGTCAAACCGACCCCCGTTTTGACCCCCTGTGAACGGGGCAGGTATCTTTGATTCCTGGACCCGAGCTCATCGGGTCGGTCCGTGTGCTGTTCGCGCGGTGCGCCTCGGGTGGCCCACGCATGCGTCATACGGACAGTGCGGAACTCCTCCCGCAGGCACTGGGCATCCGCGCTGGGCATCCCAGGGTGGCTGCAGTGTCCACACCGAGGAGTGGGCAACACGCCCGACTTCGGGGGTCGGAGGGTTTCCGGAACCAGGACGGTGCCCGGCCGGCGATCGACGGGTGTTCGACGCCGGGGCACCCCGAGGCTCGAACGAGCGCGGCTTGGTCGAGCACCCGAAGAAGACGCGAACGCTGACAGAAAGCCGGTCCATGCCCACCATCCAGCAGCTGGTCCGAAAGGGCCGCCAGGACAAGCCCGCGAAGCTGACGACTGCCGGGCTCAAGGGGAGCCCGCAGCGGCGCGGTGTGTGCACCCGCGTGTACACCACCACCCCGAAGAAGCCGAACTCGGCACTGCGTAAGGTCGCCCGTGTCAGGCTGACCAGTGGCGTCGAGGTGACGGCGTACATCCCGGGCGAAGGCCACAACCTGCAGGAGCACTCGATCGTGCTCGTTCGCGGTGGTCGTGTGAAGGACCTCCCCGGCGTCCGTTACAAGATCGTCCGCGGTGCCGCTGACACGCAGGGTGTGAAGAACCGCAAGCAGTCTCGCAGCCAGTACGGCGCGAAGAAGGAGAAGAGCTGATGCCCCGTAAGGGTCCGGCCCCGAAGCGGTCGTTGTACGCTGATCCGGTCTATGGTTCCCCGCTGGTCACCCAGCTCGTGAACAAGGTGCTGGTGGACGGGAAGCGGTCCTTGGCCGAGCGGATCGTCTACGGTGCGTTGGAAGGCTGCCGGGAGAAGACCGGCACCGACCCGGTGGTCACGCTCAAGCGCGCGCTGGACAACGTCAAACCCACCCTGGAGGTCCGCAGCCGCCGCGTCGGTGGCGCGACGTACCAGGTCCCGGTGGAGGTGCGCCAGGGTCGCTCCACGACGCTGGCCCTGCGCTGGATCGTCATCTACTCCCGGCAGCGGCGCGAGAAGTCCATGGTCGAACGCCTGACCAACGAGCTGCTGGACGCGAGCAACGGTCTCGGCGCGAGCGTGAAGAAGCGCGAAGACACGCACAAGATGGCGGAGTCCAACAAGGCTTTCGCGCACTACCGCTGGTGACGTCGGGTCGGCCCACTGCCCGCTCGGCGCACCGCTTCGACAGCTTGCACCTGCTGTAGGAACGGGGAAGATCTCGTGGCACGCGACGTGCTTACGGACCTCACCAAGGTCCGCAACATCGGCATCATGGCCCACATCGACGCGGGCAAGACCACTGCGACCGAGCGGATCCTCTTCTACACGGGGATCAACTACAAGCTCGGGGAGACGCACGACGGTGCGTCTACGATGGACTGGATGCAGGAGGAGCAGAAGCGGGGGATCACCATCACCTCGGCTGCTACCACCACCTTCTGGAACAACTACCAGATCAACATCATCGACACCCCCGGGCACGTCGATTTCACCGCCGAGGTGGAGCGCTCGCTGCGCGTGCTGGACGGCGCCGTCGCGGTCTTCGACGGCAAGGAAGGCGTCGAACCGCAGTCCGAGCAGGTCTGGCGCCAGGCGGACAAGTACGACGTCCCGCGCATCTGCTTCATCAACAAGATGGACAAGCTGGGCGCGGACTTCGACTACAGCGTCGGCACCATCCGCGAGCGCCTGAACGCCAAGCCGCTGGTGCTGCAGCTGCCGATCGGTCGGGAGTCCGACTTCGAGGGCGTCGTCGACGTGGTCAACATGCAGGCGCTGACCTGGCGCGGTGATGTTGAGAAGGGCGCCAAGTACGCCGTCGAGGACATCCCGGAGGAGCTGCGCGAGAAGGCGGAGCGCGCTCGGGAGGAGCTCGTCGAGTCGGTGGCCGAGAGCTCCGAGGAGCTCATGGAGGCCTACTTCGGCGGCGAGGAGCTCACCGTCGACCAGATCAAGGCCGGCATCCGCAAGCTCACCATCGACCGCGAGGCGTTCCCGGTGCTGTGCGGCTCCGCCTTCAAGAACAAGGGCGTGCAGCCGATGCTGGACGCGGTGGTCGACTTCCTGCCGTCGCCGCTGGACCTGCCGCCGGTGCAGGGCACGCTGACCGACGGGGAGACCGCCGACGAGCGCAAGCCGGACACGAAGGCGCCCTTCTCCGCGCTGGCGTTCAAGGTCGCGGTGCACCCGTTCTACGGCAAGCTCACCTACGTCCGCGTGTACTCCGGGACGATCCAGCAGGGTCAGCAGATCATCAACGCGACCCGCGGGCGCAAGGAGCGCATCGGCAAGCTGTTCCAGATGCACTCCAACAAGGAGAACCCGGTCGATGAGGCGCAGGCCGGGCACATCTACGCCGTGGTCGGCCTCAAGGAGACCGGCACCGGTGACACGCTCTCCGACTCGAACAGCCCGATCGTGCTGGAGTCGATGAGCTTCCCCGCCTCGGTCATCGACGTGGCCATCGAGCCGAAGAGCAAGGCGGACCAGGAGAAGCTGTCCACCGCCATCCAGAAGCTGGCCGAGGAGGACCCCACGTTCCGGGTGCACCGGGACGAGGAGACCGGCCAGACCATCATCGGCGGCATGGGCGAGCTCCACCTGGAGGTCCTCGTCAACCGGATGAAGACGGACTTCAAGGTCGAGGCCAACATCGGCAAGCCGCAGGTCTCCTACCGCGAGACCATCCGCAAGCCGGTGGAGAAGTTCGAGTACACGCACAAGAAGCAGACCGGTGGCTCGGGTCAGTTCGCGCGCGTGATCATCAACCTCGAACCGATCGAGCAGACCAACGACAGCGCGACCTACGAGTTCGAGAACAAGGTCGTCGGCGGGCGGGTTCCGAAGGAATTCATCCCGTCGGTGGACGAGGGCGCGCAGGACGCCATGCAGTACGGGGTGCTCGCGGGCTACCCGCTGGTCGGCGTGAAGGTGACCTTGGTCGACGGCCAGTACCACGAGGTCGACTCCTCGGAGATGGCCTTCAAGGTCGCGGGTTCCATGGCGATGAAGGAGGCCACCGCCAAGGCCAGCCCCTGCCTGCTGGAACCCATGATGGCGGTCGAGGTGACCACGCCCGAGGAGTACATGGGCGACGTCATCGGCGACCTGAACTCCCGCCGTGGTCAGGTCCAGGCCATGGAGGAGCGCAACGGCACGCGGGTCGTGAAGGGCCTCGCTCCGTTGTCCGAGATGTTCGGGTACGTCGGCGAGCTCCGGTCCAAGACGCAGGGGCGCGCCAACTACACGATGCACTTCGACTCCTATGCCGAGGTTCCCGCGAACGTGGCGAAGGAGATCATCGCGAAGGCGACCGGGGAGTGACTCCCCCGTAGAAACCGGTGCGGCGGAGCACCGGTCCCGCACCCGGCGGTGGTGCCGCCGGGCGGTGGTTCCGGTGGTCCGCCTCCCACCACCCGACAGGACTCCGCCTGGCGCACCAAGGTCGTATGGCGGAAAGGTAACAAGTCCAGGAGGACATTCCAGTGGCGAAGGCGAAGTTCGAGAGGGACAAGCCGCACGTCAACATCGGGACCATCGGTCACGTTGACCACGGCAAGACCACCCTGACGGCAGCCATCACCAAGGTGCTGCACGACAAGCACCCGGAGCTCAACCCCTTCACGCCCTTCGATGACATCGACAAGGCGCCGGAGGAAAAAGAGCGCGGCATCACGATCCAGATCGCGCACGTCGAGTACCAGACCGAGGCGCGCCACTACGCGCACGTCGACGCCCCCGGTCACGCCGACTACGTGAAGAACATGATCACCGGTGCCGCCCAGATGGACGGTGCGATCCTGGTGGTCGCCGCGACCGACGGCCCGATGCCGCAGACCCGCGAGCACGTGCTGCTGGCCCGGCAGGTCGGCGTCCCCTACATCGTGGTGGCGCTGAACAAGGCCGACATGGTCGAGGACGACGAGATCAGCGAGCTCGTCGAGATGGAGGTTCGGGAGCTGCTCTCCGAGCAGGAGTTCCCGGGCGACGACATCCCGGTCGTGAAGGTCTCCGCGCTCAAGGCCCTGGAGGGCGACGAGCAGTGGGGCGACCGGATCATGGACCTGCTCAACGCCTGCGACGAGAAGATCCCGGACCCGGTCCGCGCGACCGACCAGTCCTTCCTGATGCCGGTCGAGGACATCTTCTCGATCACCGGTCGCGGCACCGTGGTCACCGGCCGTGTCGAGCGCGGCATGATCAAGGTGAACGAAGAGGTCGAGATGGTCGGCATCAAGGACAAGCCGATCAAGACCACCGTCACCGGCGTCGAGATGTTCCGCAAGCTGCTCGACCAGGGCGAGGCCGGCGACAACGTCGGTCTGCTGGTCCGCGGTGTGAAGCGCGAGGACGTCGAGCGCGGCATGGTCGTCGTGAAGCCCGGCAGCACCACTCCGCACACCGAGTTCGAGGCGCAGGTGTACGTCCTGTCCAAGGACGAGGGTGGCCGCCACACGCCGTTCTTCAACAACTACCGGCCGCAGTTCTACTTCCGCACCACGGACGTGACCGGTGTCGTGACCTTGCCCGAGGGCACCGAGATGGTCATGCCCGGTGACAACACCGAGATGTCGGTGCAGCTCATCCAGCCCATCGCGATGGAGGAGGGGCTGCGCTTCGCGATCCGCGAGGGCGGCCGCACCGTCGGCGCCGGTCGCGTCACGAAGATCACCAAGTGAGTTGACGGGGGCCTGCCCTTCCGCGCGGAGGGCAGGCCTTCTGCGGTTTGCGGGCGTTCCACGCCAACAAACCACCCCGATGAGCAGCGGCGTACTCCGGTATGTCATGCTGTTCGGGTTGCTCGTGTGGGGCGGTTGCGAGCACCGCACGCCGGTGCTCGCGGTCGCTCCGTTGCGAGGGCCTCGCGGCCCTGTCTCGGGCCGGGCCCACCCACCGGACCTCCTCGGTCCGCGGCGGCGGTGCGGCGATCCGGACCGGACTGGCAAGCAGGTGTACGGGTTTTCCCATCCTCTGCGGCGACGTTCGCGGGGGACCGGTGCGCGGCAGTGGGCCGACACGCCCGACCGCGTGTTCCGGGCACCAACAAGCTGAACAGGGTGAACCGAGGGCTGTGCGATCCGGGATCCGGCTCGCCGGCCGCGTCCTGTGCCGCACCGCGCAGCGGTGGCCCGGTACCGCCCGGGCGGGCACGGACGCGCCGGAGCCGGACGACGGTCGGGCTTCCCGGAGATCGGGGTCTGGCGGGCATCGGGGGCGACACCCGGCCGCCACGGCCAGGTGACCGCGCGGTGGGCGCACCGCCGCGGCCGGCGCACCCGGTCCCACAACGAAACCGCGGCACGAGACCAGAAGGAACGGCAAGCCACTATGGCGGGACAGAAGATCCGCATCCGGCTCAAGGCCTACGACCACGAGGCGATCGACGCGTCCGCGCGCAAGATCGTCGAGACCGTGACGCGCACCGGCGCTCGGGTCGTTGGGCCGGTGCCGCTGCCCACGGAGAAGAACGTCTACTGCGTCATCCGCTCCCCGCACAAGTACAAGGACTCGCGGGAGCACTTCGAGATGCGTACGCACAAGCGAATGATCGACATCCTCGAACCGACGCCGAAGACGGTGGACGCGCTCATGCGCATCGACCTGCCAGCCAGCGTCGACGTGAACATCCAGTAAGGCACGGCGACCAGAGGTAGCTGGAGAGAACGAGACCCATGTCTGAGAAGCAGATCAAGGGGATTCTGGGCACCAAGCTCGGCATGACCCAGGTCTTCGACGAGAACAACCGGGTGGTGCCGGTGACCGTCGTGGAGGCCGGGCCGAACGTGGTCACTCAGATTCGCACCCCTGACAAGGACGGCTACTCGGCCGTGCAGCTGGCGTTCGGCGGGGTGAAGCCGCGCAAGGTGAACAAGCCCCGCGCCGGTCACTTCGCCAAGGCCGGTGTCACCCCGCGCCGGCACCTGATCGAGCTGCGCACGGCCGATGCGGGCGACTACGAAGTCGGCCAGGAGATCACCGCCGAGCTCTTCGACAGCGGCGCGGTCGTCGACGTGGTCGGCACCAGCAAGGGCAAGGGCTTCGCGGGCACCATCAAGCGGCACGGGTTCCACCGGCAGCCGATGAGCCACGGTACGCAGGCCGTGCACCGCAAGCCCGGTTCGATCGGCGGCTGCGCGTACCCCGGCCGCGTGTTCAAGGGCATGAAGATGGCGGGCCGGATGGGCTCGAACCGGGTCACCACGCAGAACCTGAAGGTGCACCAGGTCGAGCAGGACTCCGGTCTGCTGCTGATCAAGGGCGCCATCCCGGGTCCCAAGGGCGGCCTGGTGCTGGTGAAGAGTCCTGCGAAGGGTGGTGCGTGATGGGCGCGACGCTCGACGTCCGTACCCCGGACGGCAAGACCGACGGCACGGTCGAACTGCCCGCCGCGATCTTCGACGTGCAGGCGAGCATTCCGCTGATGCACCAGGTCGTCGTGGCGCAGCTGGCCGCCGGCCGGCAGGGTACCCACGCGACCAAGACTCGCGGCATGCGCGCCGGCGGCGGCAAGAAGCCGTACCGGCAGAAGGGGACCGGCAACGCCCGGCAGGGCTCGACCCGCGCCCCGCAGTTCAAGGGCGGCGGCGTCGTGCACGGCCCGCAGCCGCGCGACTACGACCAGCGCACGCCGAAGAAGATGAAGGCCAAGGCGCTGTTCGGCGCGCTGTCCGACCGGGTGCGCGCCGACCAGCTGCACGTGGTCACGCACGTGGTCGGTCCGGAGAAGCCGTCCACGAAGCAGGGCAAGGCGGCGCTGCGCAACTGGACCGATGCCCGCAAGGTGCTGGTCGTGTTGGACCGCCAGGACGAGGAGAACTCCTGGCTGAGCCTGCGGAACCTGCAGGGCGTGCACCTGCTCGACGCGAGCCAGGTCAACACCTACGACGTGCTGAACAACGACGACGTGGTGTTCACCAAGTCCGCGTTCGAGCGGTTCGTCAGCCGCGCGTCGCAGCAGGGTCGTCCGGCCACGACCGCCGCGTCTTCCACAGAGGAGGCTGAGCAGTGAGTGCCGACCCGCGTGACGTGATCATCAAGCCGGTGATCTCCGAGAAGAGCTACGGCTTGATGGAGGAGAACCAGTACACGTTCTTGGTGGACCCGCGGTCGAACAAGACCGAGATCAAGATCGCCGTCGAGAAGATCTTCGACGTTCGGGTTTCCAAGGTAAACACGATCAACCGCGAGGGGAAGCGCAAGCGCACCCGCACCGGGTGGGGCAAGCGCAAGGACACCAAGCGGGCGATCGTCACGTTGTCCCCGGACAGCAAGCCGATCGAGATCTTCGGCGGTACGGCTAGCTGACCGCGTTGACGAGGACGAGGTTGCATTAGGAATGGGCGTTCGCAAGCACAAGCCGACGACGGCGGGCCGTCGCGGCTCCAGCGTGTCCGACTTCGCCGAGCTCACGCGGTCGAAGCCGGAGAAGTCGTTGGTCCGTCCGCTGAACAAGAAGGCGGGCCGGAACAACAAGGGCAAGATCACCACACGCCACCAGGGCGGCGGGCACAAGCGGATGTACCGCATCATCGACTTCCGCCGTCATGACAAGGACGGTGTGCCGGCCAAGGTCGCGCACATCGAGTACGACCCGAACCGCAGCGCTCGGATCGCCCTGCTCAACTACAAGGACGGCGAGAAGCGCTACATCATCGCGCCGAACGGCGTCCGCCAGGGCGACTGGCTCGAGAACGGGGCCAAGGCCGACATCAAGTCCGGGAACAACCTCCCGCTGCGGAACATCCCGCTGGGCACCGTGATCCACGCGATCGAGCTCGCCCCGGGCGGCGGCGCCAAGATCGCGCGGGCCGCGGGCACCCGGGTGCAGCTGGTGGCCAAGGAGGGCCGCTTCGCGCAGCTGCGGATGCCCTCCGGCGAGATCCGCAACGTGGACGCGCGCTGCCGCGCCACCATCGGCGAGGTCGGCAACTCCGAGCACTCCAACATCAATTGGGGCAAGGCCGGCCGGATGCGCTGGAAGGGTCGTCGACCCACGGTCCGCGGTGTCGTCATGAACCCGATCGACCACCCGCACGGCGGTGGTGAGGGTCGCACCTCGGGTGGTCGCCACCCGGTCAACCCGAACGGCAAGCCGGAAGGCCGCACCCGTCGGAAGAAGCCCAGCGACAAGCTGATCGTCCGGCGTCGTCGGACCGGCAAGAAGAAGCGCTGAGCAGGGAGGTAACAACGCATGCCACGTAGCCTGAAGAAGGGCCCGTTCGTGGACGACCACCTGCTCAAGAAGGTGGACGCGCTGAACGAGTCCGGCAAGAAGACGGTGATCAAGACCTGGTCCCGCCGGTCGACGGTCATCCCGGACATGATCGGTCACACCATCGCGGTGCACGACGGGCGCAAGCACGTCCCGGTGTTCGTGACCGAGGCCATGGTCGGGCACAAGCTCGGCGAGTTCGCTCCGACCCGGACTTTCAAGGGTCACGTCAAAGAAGACCGGAAGTCGCGCCGCCGCTGAGCGGGTCTGTGACACGAACGAGGAACAGCAAGGGGTAGCAGGATGACAGCCCGTACTGAGGACACCGCCGCGGCGAACCCGCGCGCGGTGGCGCGGGCCCGCTACGTCCGCGTGTCGCCGCGCAAGGCGCGCCGCGTGGTCGAGCTCATCAAGGGCCGGAGCGCCAGCGATGCCCAGGTCGTGCTCCAGTTCGCGCCGCAGACCGCCAGCGGTCCGGTGTCGAAGGCGCTCGCCAGCGCGGTCGCCAACGCGGAGAACAACCAGTCCCTCGACCCCGACACCCTGTGGGTGCACCGGGCGTATGTGGATGAGGGCCCGACTCTGAAGCGGTTCCGGCCGCGGGCGCAGGGGCGCGCATTCCGCATCCGCAAGCGCACCTCGCACATCACGATCGAGGTCGAGTCGCGGTCGAAGGCGGCGAAGGCCGGCAAGTCCCGCAAGAGCCAGAAGGGGAGGGCCCGGTAGTGGGTCAGAAGATCAACCCGCACGGCTTCCGACTCGGCATCACCACGGACTTCAAGTCCCGCTGGTACGCCGAAAAGCAGTACTCGGATTACGTGGCGGAGGACGTCAAGATCCGCCGTCAGCTCTCTCGCGGCATGGAGCGCGCCGGGATCTCCAAGGTCGAGATCGAGCGCACCCGCGAGCGGGTCCGGGTGGACATCCACACCGCGCGGCCGGGCATCGTCATCGGCCGCCGGGGTGCGGAAGCGGACCGGATCCGCGGCCAGCTGGAGAAGCTGACCGGCAAGCAGGTTCAACTGAACATCCTCGAGGTGAAGAACCCCGAGGCGGACGCGCAGCTGGTGGCCCAGGGCATCGCCGAGCAGCTGTCCAACCGCGTGTCCTTCCGGCGCGCGATGCGCAAGGCCATCCAGTCGGCCATGCGTTCGCCGCAGGTCAAGGGCATCCGCGTGCAGTGCGCCGGCCGTCTGGGCGGTGCGGAGATGTCCCGCTCGGAGGTCTACCGCGAGGGCCGCGTGCCGCTGCACACGCTGCGCGCCGACATCGACTACGGCTTCTTCGAGGCCCGCACGACCTTCGGCCGCATCGGCGTGAAGGTCTGGGTCTACAAGGGCGAGCTGCTCGGTGGGCTGAAGCAGAAGCAGCAGGAGTCCGAGGTTCGTCCGCCGCGCAGCGGCGAACGCGGTGAGCGCGGCGAGCGCGGCGAGCGCGGCGGCCGTTCGGAGCGCGGTGGCCGTCGGCGCGGCGACCGTTCCAAGGGCTCGGCGCAGAGCCCGCAGCAGGCGCGAACCGCAGGGGATGCGGCCACTGCCAGCGCTCCGGAGGTCGCTGAGCCGAAGGCCGATGAGAAGACGGAGGGCTGACACGTGCTCGTCCCACGCAAGGTGAAGTGGCGGAAGAGCCACGCGCCGAAGCGGAAGGGCTTCGCCAAGGGCGGCACCCGGATCAACTTCGGCGAGTACGGGATTCAGGCGCTGGAGCACGGTTACGTGACCAACCGCCAGATCGAATCCGCCCGTATCGCGATCAACCGGCACGTCAAGCGTGGCGGCAAGGTCTGGATCAACATCTTCCCGGACCGCCCGCTGACGAAGAAGCCGGCGGAGACCCGGATGGGTGCCGGCAAGGGCTCCCCCGAGTACTGGATCGCGAACGTGAAACCGGGCCGGGTCATGTTCGAGTTGACCTTCCCGAACGAGAAGACCGCTCTCGAGGCGCTTCGGCGCGCGGCCCACAAGCTCCCGATGAAGTGCAAGATCGTGTCCCGCGAGGGTGGTGACTTCTGATGGCTGCTGGTGTCACCGCGGCGGAGCTGCGTGAACTGAACGACGAGGAGCTCGTGCAGCGGCTGAGGGAAGCCAAGGAGGAGCTGTTCAACCTCCGCTTCCAGATGGCCACTGGACAGCTGCAGAACAACCGTCGGCTGCGCACGGTCCGCAAGGACATCGCCCGGATCTACACGATCATGCGCGAGCGCGAGCTGGGCTTGGTCGACTCGCCCGAGAGCGCTGAGGAGGGCGCTGCATGAGTGAAACGACGCAGGGCGCAACCCGCAATCAGCGGAAGGTCCGGGAAGGCTACGTCGTCTCGGACAAGATGAACAAGACGGTCGTCGTCACGCTCGAGGACCGCAAGCAGCACGCCCTCTACGGCAAGATCATGCGCATGAACAAGAAGGTCAAGGCGCATGACGAGGAGAACTCCGCGGGCGTGGGTGACCGGGTGCTGCTGATGGAGACCCGGCCGCTGTCGGCGACGAAGCACTGGCGGATCGTCGAGATCGTGGAGAAGGCCAAGTAGTGACAGGCGCCCAAGCATGAGGGGCACGCGGTCGGCCGGCCGCCGGACGGTCACCTGCGGTCGGCCGGAGTGCGTGTTGGCATGACCGCGCGTGTCAGGTCGGAAATTTGGCGCGCCAGAGTGTGCTCGGGCACTCCCCGGGCACTTAGGGTCAGGAGTCGGACGTGATCCAACAGGAATCGCGACTGCGTGTCGCCGACAACACCGGGGCTCGGGAGATCCTCACCATCCGAGTGCTCGGTGGTTCCGGTCGGCGGTACGCGGGAATCGGGGACATCGTGGTCGGCACGGTGAAGGAAGCGATCCCCGCCGCAAACGTGAAACGGGGCGATGTCGTCAAGGCCGTCATCGTCCGGCAGAAGAAGGAGAAGCGTCGTCCGGACGGTTCCTACATCCGGTTCGACGAGAACGCCGCCGTGCTGGTGAAGCCGGGCGGCGAGCCGCGGGGTACCCGCATCTTCGGCCCCGTGGCGCGGGAGCTGCGTGACAAGAAGTTCATGAAGATCATCTCGCTCGCTCCGGAGGTGCTGTGATGAAGATCAAGAAGGGCGACGAGGTCGTCATCATCTCCGGCAAGGACAAGGGCGCCAAGGGCAAGGTCATCCAGGCCTTCCCGCAGGACGAGCGCGTCCTCGTCGAGGGTGTGAACCGGATCAAGAAGCACACCCGGGTCTCCCGGAACGAGCGGGGTGCGGAGTCCGGCGGCATCGTCACGCAGGAGGCGCCGATCCACGCCAGCAACGTGCAGGTGCTGGACTCCGACGGCAAGCCGGCCCGGGTCGGCTACCGGTTCGATGAGAACGGCAAGAAGGTTCGGATCTCGCGTCGCAACGGTAAGGACATCTGATCATGACGACAGCAGAGAAGATCGTCCCGCGGCTGAAAACCCGCTACCGCGATGAGATCCGGCAGGGCCTGACCGAGGAATTCGGCTACGACAACCCGATGAAGGTCCCCGGCCTGGTCAAGGTCGTGGTGAACATGGGCGTCGGGGACGCCGCTCGGGACAGCAAGATCATCGAGGGCGCGGTCCGCGACCTCTCCGCCATCACCGGCCAGAAGCCGGAGGTGCGCCGGGCGCGCAAGTCCGTGGCCCAGTTCAAGCTCCGCGAGGGCATGCCGATCGGTGCGCGCACCACGCTGCGCGGCGACCGGATGTGGGAGTTCCTCGACCGGTTGAACAACATCTCGCTGCCGCGCATCCGCGACTTCCGCGGGTTGTCGCCCAACCAGTTCGACGGGCACGGCAACTACACCTTCGGCGTGAGCGACCAGTCGATGTTCCACGAGATCGACCCGGACGAGATCGACCGTCCGCGGGGCATGGACATCACCGTCGTCACGACGGCCAACACAGATGAGGAAGGTCGGTCGCTGCTGCGGCGGCTGGGCTTCCCGTTCAAGGAGAGCTGAGCCGATGGCGAAGAAGGCGCTGATCGAGAAGGCCAAGCGCAAGCCGAAGTTCGCCGTTCGTGCGTACACCCGTTGTGGCCGGTGTGGACGTTCGCGCGCGGTGTTCCAGAAGTTCGGCCTGTGCCGGATCTGCTTCCGCGAGATGGCGCACGCGGGCGAGCTGCCCGGCGTGAGCAAGTCGTCCTGGTGAGTCCCTCCTGCCGGGGGCCGGCGCAACGCCGGTACCCTCGGCGGGCGTGACCAGCGCGTTCGCTCGCGCTCCGCGTCGCGGGAGTCGTGTCGCACACGGCGTGCCAGAAGGGCCTGCCCTCCGGTAGGCGAACATCCACTGTTTCGTCCAGGCCAGGGTCCAGACCTCAGGGCGCCGGACCGGCCCGCCGCCGGCCGGCGGCCGCGCGTTGGGGCCCGTCGGAACCAGACGAGAAAGGTTGTACAGGTCACCATGACGATGACCGATCCGATCGCAGACATGCTGACGCGTCTGCGCAATGCCAACTCGGCATTCCACGACGAGGTCGTGATGCCGCACTCGAAGATCAAGGCGAACGTCGCCGACGTTCTGCAGCGGGAGGGCTACCTGGCCGGCTCCCGCGTCGAGGACGGTCCGAAGAGCAAGCAGCTCGTCTGCGAGCTCAAGTTCGGCCCGAACCGCGAGCGGAGCATCGCGGGCCTGCGCCGGGTGTCCAAGCCGGGTCTGCGGGTGTACGCGAAGTCCACGAACCTGCCGAAGGTGCTGGGGGGTCTCGGGATCGCCGTGATCTCGACGTCCCAGGGCCTGATGACCGACCGGCAGGCCATGCGCAAGCGAGTGGGCGGGGAAGTCCTCGCCTACGTCTGGTGAGGGAGGAGGAACGGACATGTCGCGCATCGGAAAGCTGCCGATCACCGTCCCCTCCGGTGTCGAGGTCACCATCGATGGCCAGCAGGTCACGGTCAATGGCCCCAAGGGCACGCTGGAGCAGGTGGTCCCCGAGCCGATCAACGTCGAACGCGACGAGGACGGCGCGCTTCTGGTCAACCGCCCGGACGACGAGCGCCGCAGCCGCTCGATGCACGGGCTGGCTCGGACCTTGGTCAACAACATGGTCGTGGGCGTCAGCCAGGGTTTCCAGAAGGACCTGGAGATCCAGGGCGTCGGTTACCGCGTCCAGCAGAAGGGCTCGAACCTCGAGTTCGCGCTCGGCTACAGCCACCCCATCGTGATCGAGCCGCCGCAGGGCATCGAGTTCTCGACTGAGGGCCCGGGCAAGTTGTCCGTCAAGGGCATCGACAAGCAGCTGGTCGGCGAGGTCGCCGCGCGGATCCGCAAGTTGCGTCGCCCGGACCCGTACAAGGGCAAGGGTGTTCGCTACGCGGGCGAGAACATCCGCCGCAAGGTCGGAAAGACGGGTAAGTGACGATGAGCGAGAACACCACGACGAAGCGCAGGCCGGTGGGCAAGAGCATCGCGAAGCAGCGTCAACTTGCCCGTCAGAAGCGGCACGTGCGCATCCGCAAGAAGGTCAGCGGTACCGCCGGGCGGCCGCGGCTGGTCGTGAGCAGGTCCCTGCGGAACATCAACGCCCAGGTGATCGACGACCAGCGGGGGCACACCCTGGCCTCGGCCACCTCGCTGGAGCACGACCTGCGCTCCTTCGAGGGGGACAAGACGGCGATGGCCACCAAGGTCGGCGAGCTCGTCGCGGCTCGGGCGAAGCACGCCGGCGTCGAGCAGGTCGTGTTCGACCGCGGTGGTCACGCCTACCACGGCCGTGTCGCAGCGTTGGCCGACGCCGCGCGAGACGGTGGTCTGGAGTTCTGACAAGTGCGTAAGACAGAGAACGGAAGGGACGCCTGATGCCTGGACGCACTCGGCGTGAGGGCGGGGAGTCCGGCGGCAAGGACCGTCGGGACCGCCGCGACGGTGGCCGTGGCGGGGCGGCCCAAGAGAAGACCCCGCAGTTCGAGCGTGTCGTGACCATCAACCGCGTCGCGAAGGTCGTCAGCGGCGGCCGGCGGTTCGCGTTCACGGCGCTGGTCGTGGTCGGCGACGGCGACGGCATGGTCGGTGTCGGTCACGGCAAGGCCAAGGAGGTCCCCTCGGCGATCGCCAAGGGCGTCGAGGAGGCGAAGAAGAACTTCTTCCGCGTCCCGCGCCTGGAGGGCACGATCACGCACCCGGTCCAGGGCGAGGACGCGGCCGGCAAGGTCCTGCTCCGCCCGGCCAGCCCCGGTACCGGTGTCATCGCCGGCGGGCCGGTCCGCGCGGTGCTGGAGTGCGCGGGCGTGCACGACGTGCTGAGCAAGTCGCTGGGCAGCGGTAACCCGATCAACATCGTCAAGGCGACGGTGCACGCGCTCAAGCATCTGCAGCGTCCGGAGGCGGTGGCGGCGCGGCGCGGTCTGCCGCTCGAGGACGTCGCCCCGGCATCCATGCTGCGTGCGCGTGCCGGTCAGGGAGCGTGATCGCGATGGCACAGCTGAAGATCACCCAGGTGCGCGGCCTCGTCGGAACGCGCCAGGCCCAGCGGGACACCATGCGTACCCTCGGCCTGCGCAAGATCCGCCAGTCGGTCGTGCGCCCGGACACCCCGGAAACCCGCGGCCAGATCAAGGCCGTCCACCAGTTGGTGGCGGTTGAGGAGGTCGACTGACATGGTCATCAAGATCCACGACCTGAAGCCGGCGCCGGGCGCGAAGCGCAAGCCGCTGCGCGTCGGCCGCGGCGAGGGCTCGAAGGGCAAGACCGCCGGCCGCGGTACGAAGGGCACCACGGCCCGGAAGACGGTGCCGCCGATGTTCGAGGGTGGGCAGATGCCCATCCAGATGCGCCTGCCGAAGCTGCGCGGCTTCCGCAACCCGTCGCGCATCGAGTACAAGGGCGTGAACGTCGGCCGGATCGCCGAGGTCTTCCCGCAGGGCGGTCAGGTCGGCCTGGCCGACCTGGTCGACGCGGGCCTGGTGAAGAAGAACGAGCTCGTGAAGGTGCTCGGTGACGGCGACGTCGACGGCGTCAAGCTGGACGTCTCCGCGCACGCCTTCACCGGCAGCGCCCAGGAGAAGATCACCAACGCCGGTGGTTCGGCGAACAAGGTGAAGATCACGCGCAAGCCCAACAAGTGATCTGCCGGTGACCACGCCGCGTAGGCGTGGCACTCGACCTGCGGGCCGGCCGTCAGCACCGACGGCCGGCCCGTTCGCGTGCGGCCGTCCCGTGCTCCGGGACGTCCTCGTGCGCTGCGGTGCTTCCCGCCGTTCGAGTCGGGGCGGCCACGGGTGCGCGGCCCGCGGCAGCGCGTCCGGGCAGCGCGTCCGGGGCTTGCGCAAGGTGCCGTGCTGGTCGCTGACGGTGGTCAATTTCCCGGCTGCTAGAGTGCCGAACGCAGTGTCGTGTCCGGACGCCCGTACCAGTGCGGCCGTACCAGTGCGGCTCTACCGGTACGGGCCGCGTGCGGCCGCCCGCGTGTCGGCCTCGCGGTGCACCGGTTCCCGCGCAGCGGTCGTGCCGGTCTTCCCGCGCAGCGGTCGTGTCGGTGCGGACGTGGCGGGGCGGTACTGTGCACCTGTGCCCGGTGAAGCGGGCGTCCCAACCATCGCGCCGGCTGACGCCAAGCCGGCCACCGTCCCAGCCGGTTGCGACCGGTGTAGGAGGAGGTTCGCGTGCTCGGCGCCTTCCGCTCGGCTCTGACGACGCCGGACCTGCGCCGCAAGATCCTGTTCACGCTGGGCATGCTCGTGCTGTATCGGCTCGGCGCGCTGATCCCGTCGCCCGGGGTGTCGTACCCCAACGTCCAGCAGTGCATCGAACAGGTCCAAGGCGGCGACAACCAGAGCGTCTACTCGCTGCTCAACCTCTTCAGCGGCGGCGCCCTGCTGCAGTTGTCGGTGTTGTCGCTGGGCATCATGCCCTACATCACCGCCAGCATCATCGTGCAGCTGCTGCAGGTGGTGATTCCGCGCTTCGAGCAGCTGAAGAAGGAAGGCCAGTCCGGGCAGGCGAAGCTGACCCAGTACACGCGCTACCTCACGGTGGCGCTGTCGATGCTGCAGGCCACCGGCATCGTGGCGCTGGCGGTGCGCGGGCAGCTGTTCCCCGGCTGCACCGTCCCGCTCGTCCCGGACAACTCGGTGCTCAACCTCGTGACGATCGTGGTCGTGATGACCGCGGGCGCCATCCTGCTGATGTGGATGGGCGAGCTCATCACCGAGCGCGGCATCGGCAACGGCATGTCGCTGCTCATCTTCACCTCGATCGCCGCGCAGATCCCGAGCCAGGGCGGCCGCATCCTGAACTCGCACGGCGGGCTGGTCTTCGCCGTGGTGCTCTGCTTCGCCGTGGCGATCATCGCGACGGTCGTGTTCATCGAGCAGGCGCAGCGCCGCATCCCGGTGCAGTATGCCAAGCGCATGATCGGCCGCCGGATGTACGGCGGCACGTCGACCTACCTGCCGCTGAAGGTCAACCAGGCGGGTGTCATCCCGGTCATCTTCGGGTCCTCGCTGCTGTACCTCCCGCAGCTGCTCGGGCAGCTCGCCGGCGGGCAGGAGACCTGGTGGGCGACGTTCATCCAGACCTACATCGTCGACCCGTCCAGCTGGGTGCACATCCTGCTGTACATGGCGTTGATCGTGTTCTTCGCCTACTTCTACGTGTCCATCACGTTCAACCCGGAGGAACGTGCCGAGGACATGAAGAAGTTCGGCGGGTTCATCCCGGGGATCCGCCCCGGGCGGCCGACGGCCGAGTACCTGAGCTTCGTGCTCTCCCGAATCACGCTGCCGGGCGCCCTCTACCTCGGCATCATCGCGATCCTGCCGAACTTCTTCCTCGGCATCACCGGCGATGGCGGCGGAGGAGCGCAGAGCGCGCAGAACTTCCCGTTCGGCGGCACGGCCGTGCTGATCATGGTCAACGTCGGCTTGGACACGGTCAAGCAGATCGAGAGCCAGTTGACGCAGCGCAAGTACGAGGGTTTCCTGCGCTGAGCCCGGACGGGAGGCATCGAGCCGGTCCAGTCAATGGGATCGGACTATGAGATGTCGGGTGCGCACCTGTATACCTCGGTCCGGTGCGCGCCACGTAAAGTCGGCGCGACGCCGGCGGCGCCGGCGTGGTGAGGGCAGCGGGCGCGCGCCGCGATGCGCGCGTCAGCGATTGGATTCGGAGGCAAACCCTTGGTGCGATTGGTTCTCTTCGGCCCCCCGGGGGCGGGTAAGGGCACGCAGGCCGAGGTGCTCAGCGAGCGGTTGTCGGTTCCGCACATCTCCACGGGCGACCTGTTCCGCTCCAACATCGGGAACCAGACCCCGCTCGGGGTGAAGGCGAAGTCCTACCTGGATGCCGGTGAGCTCGTGCCGGATGAAGTGACCAACGAGATGGTGCGCGTGCGCCTGGCGGAGCCGGACGCGCGCGAGGGCTTCCTCCTGGACGGGTACCCGCGTACCACGCCGCAGGCGGACGTGCTCGGTGAGATCCTGGCCGAGAACGGCGTCGAGCTCAGCGCGGTGCTCCAGTTCGAGGTCGGCGAGGACGAGTTGGTGCGGCGCATGCTGGAGCGCGGCCGGGAGGACGACAACGAGGACGTGATCCGGCGCAGGCTCGCGGTCTACCGGGAGGAGACCGAGCCGCTGCTGGACTACTACGGCGACAAGGTCGTCACGATCGACGCGGTCGGGACGATCGAGGAGATCTCCGAGCGCGCGCTGCAGGCGGTGCGCGCGCGCAGCTGAGGCAGCGGGCCGGACCGGGGGACTCCGCCGGTCCGGCCGTTCCGCCGGCGCCCGGGGTTCGGCGGCGCCCGGCGGGTACGAACGGGAGGGGAGCGCGACGTGTTGCGACGTGGTCGGGGCATCGAGTTGAAGTCCGCCGGCGAGATCGAGGCGATGCGCGCGGCGGGCCTGATCGTGTCCCGCACGCTGGCCGAGGTGACGCGGCAGGCGCAGCCGGGTGCGAGCACGGCGGAGCTGGACGAGGTCGCCGAGCAGCTCATCCGCGACGCCGGCGCGGTCCCCTCGTTCAAGGGCTACCACGGGTTCCCCGGGTCGATCTGCACGTCGATCAACGAGAAGATCGTGCACGGCATCCCGTCGGGCGGGGACGTCCTCGCCGACGGTGATCTGCTCTCGGTGGACTGCGGTGCGATCCTCGACGGGTGGCACGGCGACTCGGCCGTGACGATCGAGGTGGGCGAGGTCGCCGAGGGCGACAGGGCGCTCTCCGCCGCGACGCGCAAGGCCATGTGGGCGGGCATCGAGAAGATCCGCCCCGGCAACCGGCTGACCGACATCTCGCACGCGGTGGAGACGGCGGCGCGGGACGCCGCGGCGGTCGACGGCCTCGACTACGGCATCATCGCCGAGTACGGCGGGCACGGCATCGGTACGCAGATGCACATGGAGCCGTTCCTGCCGAACCTGGGCAAGCCGGGGCGGGGTCCGAAGTTGCGCGTCGGCATGGCCATCGCGGTGGAGCCGATGCTCACCGGGGGGACGGCGGAGAGCGAGGAGCTCGACGACGAGTGGACGGTGGTCACGCTCGACGGTTCCCGCGCGGCGCACTGGGAGCACACCGTCGCCGTGACCGAGAACGGGCCCTGGGTGCTCACCGCTCCCGAGGAGTGATCCGGCCGGCTCCTGAGGAGTGATCCGGCCGGCCGACTGAGCTCCTCCTGGCAGCGAGGCCGCACCCGGCGGTGACCGCTTGATGCACGCCCGATGGTGTGGTGATCGTTCGTCCCCCGGTCGGGTGGGGATGATTCACAATTTTCATGAAAATTGCGCTCTCTGGAACGAGTCCAGTTCGGCGGGGTCGGGGAGGACTGGTGAGCTGCGGCTGATTCCCGCCTCGCGGCATCAGCGCGGTCGGACCTTGGGGCGGCGGCAGACGTAGATCTTCGCCGGCGGGACGTTCCGCATCACCACGCTCCGCGGCAGCACCTCGTCGAAGGTCGCGCCGAGCAGCGCGAGGAAGTCGCGGGTGGAGCGGCGCCACAGCGTGGTGACGTAAGTGACGGTGGTGAACGGCGCCGAGGGTTCGAGCACGCGTGCGCAGACATCGAGCAGGCGGCGCTGGCGGTCCGCGTCGAGCAGCGTCCAGGGGATGCTCGTGACGAGCGCGTCGACGGTTCCGATGCCGCGCTCGGCGAGGTGCTCGGGCAGATCGGCGAGGTCCCCGTGGATGACGTCGAGCCAGGGCTTGTGCCGGCGCAGGTAGGCGACGAGCTCGGGGTCGACTTCGATGGCGAGTTGTCGGGTGGCCGGGCTGACGCGCTGCGCGATGCGCTCGCTGAGCGCTCCGGTTCCGGGGCCGACTTCGACGACGACCGGGGCGCGTCCGTCGTCGGGGGCGGCGACGGCGGAGCTGGGGACCACACCGGCCACGGCCGCGCCGACCCGGCCGCTGGTGGGCAGCACCGCGCCCACGGTGGCCGGTGCGCGCAGCGCCCGGCGGGCGAACGTCCAGTACTCGCGTGCCGTCTCCGCGGGGTTGTGCGATGCGGTGTTCACCGGGCCTCCCTGCCGGTCGGGAACGGGCTGCCCCACCAGGAGCGTCCCGCCGCGGTCCTCGCGGGGCAATTCCGCAGTCGCCCCGCGGTCTCTCCGGGGCCGACCTCTCCGGGCCGCTTCCGCGGAGGCTCGGACGCCCGGAGGTCCGGTGCCCCGAGTCCTGGGACTTCCGAGCCCCGGGAGTTGCGCGTTCCGGGACCTCCGCGGTCCGGCGGTGCGCCCGGAGCGCTCGCGCGGCCGGGTGGCGCCGCCCCGGCTCGACGCAGGGCTGACTCGCCGGGCCCGGCCCAGTGCGGAGCGCAGGCCCGGCTCAGCGCAAGGCCGGCTCGCCGGCCCGGCTCAGCGCAGGGGGCGGCGGCACAGGTAGTGCAGGATCGGCGGGAGGTTGCGCCACGTGGTGTGCGTGAGGACCTCGTCGAACGTGCGGTCGATCCGCTGGCGGAAGCGCCGGCCGCTGGAGCTCCGCGCCACCGGCAGGTAGGTGACGGCGGTGAACGCGCCGGCGCCGCCGAGGACCCCGGCGGCCTGGTCGAGGATGCGCTGCTGCTGCTCCTCGTCGAGCAGGGACCACGGGATGCTGCTGATCACCGCGTCGGCCCGCTCGACGCCGAGTCCGGCCAGCAGCGAGCCGAGCTCGCGGGCGTCGCCGTGCACGACCTCCATCCAGGGCTTGTGCGTGCGGAGGTGGTCGGCGAGCTCCGCGCCGAGCTCGATGCCGATGTGGCGGGCGCCACCGGGCAGGCGCCGGTGGATGCCCTCGCTGAGCGAGCCGGTTCCCGGGCCGAGTTCGACGACCACGGGTTCCCCGGTGGTCGGCACCACCTGCGCGACCGTGGCGGCGACGGCGGACGAGGTCGGCGTGGCGGCACCCATCATGCGGGGTTTCCGCACCGCGTTGTCCAGGAAGGTGCGGTACTCGCTGACCTTGTTCCCGAGCCCGGTGCTGCCGGGACGCGCGGCTGCGGCTCGGCGCGGGAGGGCGAGCGGGCGGGAGCGCTGCGGGCTGGCTGTCACTTTTCTCCTCGGTGTGTGCCGTGCGGACCGACGGTGGGGCGGTCCTGGCGGGCGCGGCGGTGCGGGCACGGCCGCGCCCAGCGGGCGGTGGCGACCGCCCGCGAACCGGGCTCGGGCGGGGGCCGCCCTCCGCAGGTCACGACGCCGTGCCCGGCAGGAGCGGGCCTTCGGCGGGGGTGCCCGGATGCGGGGCGTTGCGGACCCGATGCGCGGGACCCCGAGGCGCCGGGCCAGCGGTGCGGGCCGCGGGCGTCGGAACCGGTGTCGCGGACCGCGCGGCGAGTCCTGCATCGAACGTGATCGAACTTAGTGAGGGGGAGTGGCCGGGTGCAACCTGCGCGCCGCGCTGGTGATGCGTGCGATTCCCGGCCTGTACACTGTGTGGCGGTACGCGAGATGAGCAGCCCCGATGGCGGGGGCCGGAGCTCCGAGGCGTACGATGGAGCATCGGCGCACTCGTAGTGTCGGGAATGCATGTCCGACGCCTGCGTACGCCAGAATCTCAGTTGATCCGGTGTTGTTCCGGTCACGCCCGCTCGGGCTGCCCGGATGCGGCACCGGGCCGTGAGCGGCTCGCCCCGCGCGGGCCGCGGCGGTCACCGGCTCCATGATCGTAGTGGTTCCGCGCGGCGGGGCGCTGGGGTCATCGGGCAACCGCGGTCGCAGGGGCGTTTCGGCGGCAGCGGGGCGCGGACTGGGAACGGCGTGCGGGGTCCGGTCGGGACTTGCGTTCGGGTTGCGACCGCGTTCGCACCGGTGCTGCGCAGGGCGCTGTCGTGAGGTCGGCCCCGACCCCGCGACGCGGACGACCGTCCGATCAACCGTCACCGTCACGAAACGCGGAGGACATGGGCAAGAAAGACGGGGCCATTGAGGTCGAGGGTCGGGTCATCGAACCGCTCCCCAACGCGATGTTCCGCATCGAGTTGGAGAACGGCCACCAGGTCCTCGCACACATCAGTGGCAAGATGCGACAGCACTACATCCGCATCCTGCCCGAGGACCGGGTCGTCGTGGAGCTTTCCCCGTACGACCTTTCCCGTGGGCGCATTGTCTACCGCTACAAGTAGTGACCTCCACGGTGTCCGGGAGCACCGGGCACGTGTCCGAGCAGGAGAGCAGCGGCCGTGAAGGTCAAACCCAGTGTGAAGAAGGTCTGCGACAGCTGCCAGATCATCAAGCGGCACGGCAACGTGCTGGTGATCTGCACCAACCCGCGCCACAAGCAGAAGCAGGGCTGACGCAGCTTCGCTCGCAGCGACAGCGAGAGAAGGCCTCCTCCGGCCTGCCGGCCCACGAGTCGGGCCGGCTGACCCCCGGGCCAGGCCGGGGCTCCGCGGATGCGGAGGCGGCGGAGGAGCAGACCTGGCCGAGATGAAGGGGACCCCGATGGCAGCACGGGTCGTCGGAGTCGATCTCCCCATGGACAAGCGTGCGGAGATCGCTCTTACGTACATCTTCGGGATCGGTCGCACCCGGTCCCGCGAGATCCTGAACGCGACGGGCATCGCGCTCGACGTCCGCGCGCGGGATCTCGACGACGAGCAGCTCGCCAAGTTGCGCGAGCACATCGAGAACAACTACCGGGTCGAGGGTGACCTCCGCCGCGAGGTCCAGGCCGACATCCGCCGGAAGATCGAGATCGGCAGCTACCAGGGGCAGCGGCACCGTCGTCACCTGCCGCTGCGCGGGCAGCGGACCAAGACCAACGCCCGCACCCGGAAGGGGCCGAAGAAGACGGTCGCCGGCAAGAAGAAGGCCGGGAAGAAGTAAGCCTCGCTAGGAGATCACGACACTTATGCCACCCAAGGGGCGCGCCGGCACCGTCAAGAAGGTGCGGCGCAAGGAGAAGAAGAACGTAGCGGCTGGGCAAGCCCACATCAAGAGCACGTTCAACAACACGATCGTGTCGATCACCGACCCGACCGGTGCGGTGATCAGCTGGGCCTCCGCCGGCCACGTCGGGTTCAAGGGCTCGAAGAAGTCCACCCCGTTCGCCGCGCAGATGGCCGCGGAGAACGCCGCCCGCAAGGCCGCCGAGCACGGCATGAAGAAGGTCGACGTCTTCGTCAAGGGACCGGGTTCCGGGCGTGAGACGGCGATCCGCTCCCTGCAGGGCGCCGGGCTCGAGGTCGGCACCATTCAGGACGTGACCCCGCAGCCGCACAACGGCTGCCGCCCGCCGAAGCGTCGCCGGGTCTGACGCGGGAAGGGAGAGTAGAGAACCATGGCTCGTTACACCGGTCCCGTGACCCGCAAGTCCCGCCGGTTGAAGGTCGACCTCGTCGGCGGTGATCAGTCGTTCGAGCGTCGTCCGTACCCGCCGGGGCAGCACGGGCGCGGTCGGATCAAGGAAACCGAGTACCTGCAGCAGCTGCAGGAGAAGCAGAAGGCGCGTTTCACCTACGGCGTGCTGGAGAAGCAGCTCCTCGCCTACTACAAGGAGGCGCACCGGCTTCAGGGCAAGACCGGTGAGAACCTGCTGCAGCTGCTCGAGACGCGGCTGGACAACGTGGTCTACCGGGCTGGCCTGGCGCGCACGCGCCGCATGGCCCGCCAGCTGGTCAGCCACGGCCACTTCCTGGTCAACGGCCAGAAGGTGGACGTCCCCAGCTACCGGGTCACCAAGTGGGACATCATCGACGTGCGGCCGAAGTCGCTGAGCATGACGCCGTTCGTCATCGCCAAGGAGACCCTCGGCGAGCGTCCCGCCCCGGCCTGGCTGCAGGTCGTTCCGTCGAACCTGCGGATCCTGGTGCACCAGGCACCGGAGCGCGCGCAGATCGACACGCCGGTCACCGAGCAGCTCATCGTCGAGTTCTACTCGAAGAAGTGACGCGCGGCGCCGGCGGTCCGCGGACCGCCGGCGGGCGCCTCGGTGGTGGAGAAGGAGGCCACCACCGGCCCGCTGCGGCGGGCGTGCCATCCCATCGGCGTCAAATGGCGGGCGCCGTGAGGAAAGGAAAAGACCAGTGCTCATCTCCCAGCGACCCGCGCTGTCCGAAGAGACAGTGTCGGAGACCCGGTCGCGGTTCTCCATCGAACCGCTCGAGCCGGGCTTCGGATACACCCTCGGCAACTCGCTGCGCCGCACCCTGCTCTCGTCGATTCCGGGGGCGGCCGTCACCAGCCTGCGCATCGATGGTGTGCTGCACGAGTTCACCACGATCCCGGGCGTGAAGGAGGACGTCACCGACGTCATCCTGAACATCAAGGAGCTGGTGGTCAGTTCCGAAGAGGACGAGCCGGTGACGATGTACCTGCGCAAGCAGGGGCCCGGGGAGGTCACCGCGGCGGACATCGTGCCGCCGGCGGGTGTCACCGTGCACAACCCGGATCTGCACATCGCCACGCTCAACCAGAAGGGCAAGCTGGAGATCGAGCTCGTAGTCGAGCGTGGTCGTGGCTATGTCCCCGCGATGCAGAACAAGCAGGCGGGTGCGGAGATCGGCCGGATCCCGGTCGACTCGATCTACTCGCCGGTGCTGAAGGTGAGCTACAAGGTCGAGGCCACCCGTGTGGAGCAGCGCACGGACTTCGACAAGCTGATCCTCGACGTCGAGACGAAGCCGTCGATCACCCCGCGGGACGCGGTGGCGTCGGCCGGCCGGACCCTCGTCGAGCTGTTCGGGCTCGCCCGGGAGCTCAACGTGGACGCCGAGGGCGTCGAGATCGGCCCCTCGCCGGCGGAGGCGGACACGATCGCCGCCTACGCGATGCCGATCGAGGACCTCGACCTGACGGTGCGCTCCTACAACTGCTTGAAGCGGGAGGGCATTCACACCGTCGGCGAGCTGGTCTCGCGCAGCGAGGCCGACCTGCTGGACATCCGCAACTTCGGTGCGAAGTCCATCGACGAGGTCAAGATGAAGCTCGCCGGTCTGAGCCTGTCGCTGAAGGACAGCCCGCCCGGATTCGACCCCTCGGCCGCTGCCGCGGAGTACCCGGCGGAGGGCTTCTCCGACGAGGGCGAGCAGCTGGGTCCGGTCGGTGGTGTCGGGGCCGAGGCCGCCGACTACATGCCGAGCTACGAGGCGTCGTACGAGACGGGCTACGACACCGGTTTCGAGAGCTACGACGACGGCCAGGACTACGCGGAGACTGAGCAGCTGTAGCTGTGCGTGCCCGGTTTCCGGGCCGCAGTGAGAGGAGCAAGCGATGCCCACCCCGACGAAGGGACCGCGTCTCGGCGCGTCCCCGTCGCACGAGCGGCTGATCCTGGCCAACCTGGCCACCTCGCTGTTCGAGCACGGGAAGATCACCACCACCGAGGCGAAGGCCAAGCGGCTGCGCCCGCTGGCCGAGCGGCTGATCACCAAGGCCACGAAGGGCGACCTGCACAACCGTCGCCAGGTCATGAAGACCATCCGCGACAAGGACGTGGTGGCCAAGCTCTTCGAGGAGATCGGTCCGTTCTACGCCGACCGCCCCGGTGGTTACACGCGGATCATCAAGACCGCGCCGCGCAAGGGCGACAACGCCCAGATGGCGATCATCGCCCTGGTGCAGGAGAAGACCGCGACGTCCGAGGCGGAGGCCGCCCGCGGCACCAAGTTCGCCAAGGACCAGCAGGCCGAGGCCGCGCCGGACACGGCGGAGTCCGCCGAGGCTCAGGTCGAGGGGACTGCGGAGGCCGCGGAGGCCGCCGAGTCCACTGACGAGTCCGCGAGCGAGAAGAAGGATGAGTCCTGACATCGCGCGTGACAACGGTGCGAACGAGCCCGCTGCCCCGACCGGGGGTGGCGGGCTCGTTCGTCTGCGCCTGACCGTCGCCTACGACGGGACGGACTTCGCCGGCTGGGCCCGGCAGCCGGGGCTGCGCACGGTGCAGGGGCTGCTGGAGGACGCGCTGGCGAAGCAGCCGCCGGGCCGCGAGGTGCCGCGGTCGGTGGTGGTGGCCGGGCGGACCGACTCCGGGGTGCACGCCACCGAGCAGGTGGTGCACCTCGACGCGGTGCCGCTGACCCAGGAGGAGACCCGGTTGCCGGTGGACGAGCGCGGGCTGCCGGATCTGGACCGGATGCGGCACCGGTGGAACCGCATCCTGCCGGCCGATGTGCGCGTGCTGTCCGCCGAACCCGCACCTCCCGGGTTCGACGCCCGGTTCTCGGCGTTGCGGCGCCACTACCGCTACCGCGTGTCGGACGCCCCGTGGGGCGCGGATCCGCTGCGCCGCCGGGACACGTTGGCGTGGCAGCACCCCCTGGACGTGGACGCGCTCAACGCCGCATCGGCCGGTCTGGTGGGGTTGCACGACTTCGCGGCCTACTGCAAGGCGCGGGAGGGCGCGACGACGGTGCGCGAACTGCTCGAGTTCACCTGGGAGCGGGTGGAGCAGCACCTGCTGGTGGCGAAGCTCTCCGCGGACGCGTTCTGCCACTCGATGGTGCGCGGTCTGGTCGGCACGGTGCTGTTCGCGGGGGACGGGCGCCGCGGTGCGGACTGGCCGGCGCAGCTGCTCGAGTCCGAGCAGCGCACCAGCGCTGTGGCCCCGGCCCGCGGGCTCGTGCTCGTCGGTGTCGACTACCCGCCGGCCGCGGAGCTCGCCGCGCGCGCGGAGCACACCCGCGCCCGCCGCAGCCTGGGCTGAACCGGCCGCTGGCAGGCGTGACCGCTGGCAGGCGTGAGCGATGGGAGGCGGGGCCGCTGGAAGCGGCACCACTGCTGGAAGCGACCCGAGCTTTCGGGCCTGCAGCGGGCTCGGGGTGGGAACATTTTTCGAGGAATGCTCCCACCCCGAGCGTGTCGGCCCCCGCGTGTCGGGTGCGGGCGTCGCGTGCTGTGCCGAGCACGAGGGGGCGCCGAGCACGACGAGGCGCCGAGCACGACGGGGGCCGAGCCGGAGGTTCCCCTACCCGGTCCGCTACGCCAGCCCATCCGCGGAGTCCCTTGGTCGCCGTGTCGCCCGGACCGCGCCACCCGGACCGCGCCACCCGGGCGGCGCGCCGGCGCGCCTCAGTCGCCGCGGCGGATCGGACCGAGGATTTCCTGCTCCTTCGTGTTCGTCACCAGGCGGATCGGCGACCACATCATGTTGCCCAGGGCGATGACGCCGTCGTCCTGCAGCTGGGTCAACTGCTGCACCTGCTGCGGGTGCAGGCTCCAGATGCGCTGGGCCAGCTGCGCCTGGTTCAGCGGCAGCCGCTGCATCAGCACCAGGTCCGCGGTGTTCGCGACGGCACCGCTGCTGATCTGCGGGTGCAGGTACGGCAGCACGTACATCGTCGTCTGCCACGGCGCGCGCGGCGGGAACAGCTCCTGCGGAACCGCACCGCCGTCGTGGATCAGCAGCAGCGGCGTGTCCTCCGAGGCGCCGGGCAGGTCGAACGGCGTGAGCCGCCGGATCTGCATCAGCGGGACCGGTTTGCCCTCGGGGGTCTGGCCGGCGGCGCGTTCCAGCACCTTCCACGCGGCGGGGCGCCCGGTGGCGATGATGACCCAAGCGCCCGTGGCGATGGCGCGCAGCGCCAGCTGCCGCGCGAAGTACAGCCCGCCCACGGTGACCATCCGCGTGGGGTGCGGCCGGAGGATGGAAGCGGCGATCGCCTCGCCCTGCGGGCCGGAGCCGATGAGCATGCCGCCCCGGTCACCGGAGGGGCTCACCGCCTCCAGGGTTTCCGGCGGCACGAGGAACTCCGGCGCACTGCCCTGGTTGCCGGGGACGTCGATCGTCCTGCTGCGACTCATACGGCACCTCCCAGCGGCAACGTCGCCGCATATCCGGACAGCTGGTTGCCGCGCAGCGGTGTCAGCGTCATCCCCAGCCTGTTGCTGATGGTGCGCAGCCTGTCGTCGGCGGCGTCGAGCTCCTCGGGCGTGCGGGCGCTGACCCGGACGACGCCCCGCAGGGCCACCTCGTCCTCCTCGCCGGACGGCGCGATGGACAGCGTGATGGATGTGGACAGCGCCCGGATCCCGGTGAGCGCGTTGAGGCTGTGGGTGGTCTGCGCGGGCCAGCCGGTGATCGCGTAGCTGGAGTGTCCGACGCCACCCGCGGTGACGCCGCTCCAGCGCTCCTTGAGCCCGACGGAACGCTGCGAGCCGAGGACGCTGTGCAGCTCCGCCGAGGAGATCCCCGCCTGCAGCAGCTCGTCCGGGGAGAGCGGGCGCGCGGGCACGCCCTCGCCCTCGAGCGCGTTGCGCACGCGGGAGAGCGCACCGATGAGCGCGCGGTGCGCGCCGACGACGCCGCCGCCGCGTTCGCCCACGGCCTTGGCGCAGCGCTGCGGGTCGAGCCGCAGCGCCACCCACGTGGTGCGGCGCGCGGCGGCCGGCAGCGGGCCGAGCAGTTCCAGGTACGAGTCCAGCGCGGGGGAGTTCGACGGCAGCGCGGCGCTCCCCGGGTAGCAGTGCCAGATGACCTGGATCGCGTCGAGCACCACGCCGCGGTCCTCCAGGCACGGCGAGAGCACGCCGAGCGGCAGGTTGGGCGCGTTGTTCACCGAGTTCAGCAGCGACGGCGTCGGCTCCACCATGAGCACCGCGGTCCACTTGCCGTTGTGGAAGGCCATTCCCACGGGGTTGCGGTCGTGGTCCTGGCTGCGCGCGACGACGAGGTCGGGCAGCGCGAGCCGCAGCAGCGCGACGCGGTGGTTCTCGTCCGGGCCGATGATGCCGTCGCCGTCGAGGTCCTCGGCGGGCTCCGCGGCGTCGACGTTCGGCGGTTCGGCCACCCTGGTGTGGTCGCGCCCGCGGTAGTCGAGCAGGAGCGCGAACCACTGGGTGAACCAGCGGCCGCGGCGGCGCAGCACCGCCAGGATCAGGGCGAGCGCTGCCACCCCGATCGACACCGGCCACAGCACCGGGTCGATGAGCACGAGGACCAGGCCGATGGCGAGGCCGACCTCGATGAGCACGATGTTGGCCGCCGGCATGCCCCCCAGGGTCACGCCGTTCAACCGGCGCCGGCGCGCGCGGATGCGCGCACGCGGCGGGTTCGCGGACCCCTGCGCACTCGGTTGGGGCGCATTCGGTTGGGCCGGATGTTGTGTCGTCACGGACATCCGTTCGGTCTTCCCCCTCGCTGTTACGCGGCGCACGGCACGCGAGTAGGTGGTCGGATCGTTGGCGCGTGCAGAGAATACTGACGGACTTGGTCGAACCGCACCCATTCGGCATCCCCTGAGGACTATCCTGCGGAACCGTACCTCGGACGGGAGAGCTGTAGGCGAAGAATGGCAACAACACCCACGACGAAGTCGCAAGTTCAGGCGTACCGGTTCGTGCTGCGCCGCATGGAGTCCGCGCTGGTGCGCAAGGACGCGGTGATGCTGCACGATCCGATGGGCTCGCACAAGCGGGCCACGGTGGTCGGCGCGATCGTCGCCTGCGTCGGCATGATCGGGTTCCTCGTGTGGGGCCTGTTCGGCGGGAAGGGCAACGTGCCGGAACCGGGCAACGTCGTCATCGCGAAGGAGAGCGGCAGCGTTTTCGTCGTCACCTCCGATGACCGGGCGGACAAGCGGCTGATCCCGATGCTCAACATGACCTCGGCGAAGCTGCTGGTGATGGCCCAGGGCGGTGCGCAGGGCAGCGGGCCGGTCGAACCGACGACCGTCAAGGAGGCCGCGCTGTCGGAGATCCCGCGCGGTTCGCTGACGGGCATGGTCAACGCGCCCCAGTACCTGCCGGAAGGCGGCAACCAGGCCGCGCCGACCTGGGCCATCTGCGACGAGGGGCAGGTCCGCGACACCTTCAACGACGCGCGGGTGGAGTCCGCCACCGACGTGCGCACCACCGTCGTCGGCGGTCAGCGCGACCACGGCGCGGAACTGCGCCCGGACCAGGCGCTGTACGTGCAGGACCAGTCCTCCGGGGACCGCTACCTCGTGTACCGCGTCGGGGACGGGATCGCGGGCCACCCGCACGCGCGGACGGTCAAGGCGCTGGTCGACGAGGACGACAGCGCGGTGATGGACATGTACGGCCTCAACGGCACCACGCCGCGCACGATCAGCACGAACATGCTCAACGCGATCCCCAGGGTCTCCGAGCTGTCGGTCCCGCAGCTGCCGACCGGCCAGGTCGACTACATGACCGGGCAGTACGCGGCGGGCGACGTGGTGCGCCGCAGCGTCGCAGGCAACCCGGACGAGTTCTTCCTGCTGCTGCCGAGCGGCAAGCAGGAGATCTCCCAGGGTGCGGCCGCTGCGGTGCACGCGGCGAAGTACAGCAACGAGGAGCTGCCGAACGCGACCGGGGAGATCACCGAGGCGCCGGAGGCCGACGAGGCCGCCAAGCTGACCGCGCTGGACTCCTTCCCGGACGCGGTGCCCTCCCCGGTGAACTTCCAGCAGTCCGACACCTCGTGCTTGAGCTGGAAGAACGACCGCGGTGACCACGACATCACGGTGACGCTGAACAAGGGGTCGATCAGCCGGAGCCCGGTCAAGCTGGCGCAAGCCGACGGTTCCGGGCCCAATGTGGACAGGTTCCACCTGCCGGCGGGCCAGGCGGCGGTCGTGCGGGGCACGTCGAACGAGTCGGGCTCCGATTCCGGCCCGATCTTCCTCGTCACCGATCAGGGCGTGCAGTACGGCATCAAGGACGTCGCCACGGCGCGCGGACTGGGTGTGATCAACAGCGCGGCCGACATCAAGTCCGGCCCGTCCTGGTTGATGCGCAGCCTGCCGCAGGGCGACTTCCTCGACCCGGCGCAGGCGAGCTTCACCTACGACGCGGTGGAACCGGGTGAAGGCGTGAACCGCCCGCCGGAGAAGGAGGGCCAGGGACAGGGCTCGCAGCAGCAGGCCGGCTGAGCGGAGGGCCCTCCGACCGGGTTTCCGCCGCTGTGCGCGGCGGGAACCCGGCCGGTCGGGTGCGGAACGTTCTCGAGCACGTCCGAGGAACGCGGTCCCGCCGTCCCGAGTGGACGGCGGGACCGCGTGCTGTCCGCGGTACCGCCGGCGGAGCGGCGGGCGTCCGGGCCCTGCGGGTGCGGTGCACCGCAGCGCAGGTGAAGCACTGCCGGGGTGCGCCCCGGGATCGGGCCGGTGCGGGGCGCGGTCCGGTCGCACCGAGCTGGGGCGGAGGTCGCGGACGCGGTCGCCGCGCCCCGCCCCCGGACGAAGAGGGCACCGGGCGAAGACGGCCCCGCACAGCTGGCCCAGCACGACAGCAGCCCCGGGGACGACGGCGGTGCCCGGGACGACAGGTGCCCCGCACGACAGCGGGTCCCGGACCGAGCCGGTCCGGGACCCGCAGTGCTCCTCGCGGTCCGCAGCGGGCGGTGCCGCTCCTGCCCGCGCTGCTCCGCCCGCGCTACTCCTGCGCGTTGGTGCGCTGCGCGTTCAGCCGCGAGCGGAGGTTGCGGCGCGCGTTGATGAGGAACGCGGTGAACAGGATGGCGGCGATGCCCGCCCCCGTTCCGCCGAGCGCGGTCAGCAGCGCCGGCCAGTCGCGCGGCGGCAGCACGTCGGCGTCCAGCCGCGCCGGCTGGCTGGTGTTCGTGGACACCCCGTGCTCGGCGGGCACGACGTCGTTGAGCGCCGCCATCGGGTCGATGACGCCGGCACCGACGATGTCGTTGCGTCCGTCCGTGCCGCCCGGGTGCAGCGCGGTCTTCTCGATGCGCTCCATGATCTGGCCGGGACCGAGCTCCGGGTGCTCCTGCTTGATCAGCGCGACCAGCCCGGACACGTACGGCGCGGCGAAGCTCGTGCCCATGATGGGTTCGGGCTGGCCCTGGCTGCTCTGCAGCTGGTTGGCCAGTCCGACGCCTCCCACTCCCGGGTCGAGGGTGGTGAGGTTCTCCCCGGGTGCGGCGACGTCGACCCACGGCCCGGGCACGGTGAACTCCGAGGGCGCGCCCTGCTGGTTCACCGAGCCGACGGTGAGCACGTAGTCGTCGAACCAGGCGGGCAGCACCGCGGTGGTGGGCGCGCCCGAGGGGTTCTTCTGGCACTGGTCGGTCGTGTTGCCCGCGGCGGCCACGACGACCGCGCCCCTGTCGTGGGCGTTCTTGACCGCCTGGTGCAGCTGGTTGTTGAAGCCGTACTGCGCCGAGGAGGGGTCGGTGGCCTCGGCGATGGCCTGGCAGGACGACTGCGAGATGTTGATGACGCTGGCACCGGCCTCGGCGGCGTGCTGCACGGCCTGCGCCATCGTCGCCGTGTTGCCGACCGTCTGGTCGTTGCCCTGGTTGACGAACTTCTGCGAGGACTGCCGGATGGACAGGATCGTGCTGTCCGGGGCCACGCCGACGAACCCGGTCTGCGGGTCGGGGTGCGCGGCGATGATGCCGGCCACGGCGGTGCCGTGGCCGTCGCAGTCGTCGTTCGCGCCCCCGCGGGGCACGGCGCTGCCGCCGCTGCCGTCCACGGCCAGGCGCGGGTGCGGGTTCACACCGGTGTCGATGACCGCGATCGTCTGGCCCCGCCCGGTCAGTCCCTGCTCGTGCGCCTGCTCGAAGCCGAGGAACCGCTGGCTCCAGGGCTTCTCCTCGATGGTCTGTCCACCCCGGGTGCCCTGCAGGCAGCCCTCCTGCTGCTGGAAGTCGCCGGGCTGCGGGGTGAGCGGACCGCCGGGGACCGTGGTCGGCGTCAGCTCCGGCGGTTCGTAGGAGGAGTCGGCGACCGCGGGTGCCGTCGGACCGCCGAGCAGGAGCACGCCCAGGGCGGTGGACAGCGCGAGGGTCCGCCGGGGACCGCGGGCGCGGAGGAGTCGTTCGCGCATCGGCTGCCCCTTTAGAACAGGTTCAGGTTCAGGTCGCGGATCATCATGTACACGTCCATCACGGCCAGTGCCAACGGCAGCACCGCCGCGATGAGCACGGCTTCCAGGATGTCCACGGTGCGCCGCTGCACCGGCGAGAACCGGCGGTCGGGGAAGACCACGCCGAAGACGAGCGCGAGCACGGCCAGCACCAGCAGCGGCGGGAAGGACCACGCCACGGCCGTCGGCCAGAGCGCCACCTGCACCAGCAGGCCCGCGGTCACACCGGCGGCGGCGAGCAGCCCGTTGAGCAGCAGCGCCATCGCCTGGCTGCCGTTGGCGTAGTTGCGCCCGCGCAGCAGCAGCACCGCGGCGACCACGACCGCGTAGACGGTGCCCCAGACACCGCCGAACCCGGCCGAGATGACCGCGCCGAGCGCGGCGGTGAGACCGCAGCCGATGATGAGACCGGTCATGTACTGGTGCGCGACACCGGTCTGCCGCTCGATCGCCCGGTAGTCGGGGAAGGTGGTGTCCTCCTTGAGGTCCTCGGCGGTGCCGGGGACCTGCGGCAGCGGCAGGCGCGCCAGCTGGATGGTCAGTCGGGGCAGCAGCGAGATGCCCGCGAGGCCGACGGCGGCGGCACCGGCGGCGATCCCGGGTGCCGGGGCCTGGCCGATGAGGGTGGCCACGAGGAACGACGCGGTGGCGAACGTGCCCACGACGGCCGCCGCGATGAACGTGATGATCCCGGTTCCGAGCAGCATCAGCGCCACCGCGGCGAAGATGAGCACCAGCGCGCTGGCCAGCAGCAGCCGGGGTTCGAGGGTGTTGCCGGGCACGATGTTGAACCCGGCGACGAAGGCCATGGACAACCCGCCTGCTGCGGCGATCACCGTGCCCGTGGTCGACGCCCCGTAGGCCTTGGTGACGATCGTTCCGACGCCGGTGGCGAAGATCGCCACGACGGTGGCGACCACGGCGGCCACGATCTGGAACACCAGCGGCTGCACACCGCCGACACCGGGGTGCAGCAGCACCACGGGCCCCGCCAGTCCGAGCGCGACGGCCGCGGCGAGGAACGCGAGCGCGCCCGCGACCTGGCCGATCAGCGCCGCCGTTTCCTTCGTCCACGGCCGGTAGCTACCGGGTTCGGCGTCCGCGAGCGCGTCCACCACGTCGTCGTACAGCGGTGGCGGCGGGTTGTCGGAACGTTTGCGCAGCTGCAACATGTCGCCGTCGACGATCCCCTGGGACGCCAGCGTCTGACTGGGGTCGAGCGGCTGGCTGTCGCCGAGTTTTGCCAGGCACCATCCGCCGTGTCGCGAGCCGCCGTCCTGGGTGACCTCGCGGGCCATCTCCAGAACCATCGGCAGCAGGTCCGCCACCGACACGTCCGCGGGCAGCGCCAGGTCGATGCGCGTGCTCGGCGCCACCACCGTCACGCGACTGAACACCGTGGTTCCGGTCGCCACTTGGGCCCCCTACTCCCTTGGTCGCCTTGCTGTCTGCTTGCGCGCGCCCGTGCCCCCGTGTCCGGACGCGGCGGCGCGCACTCTGTCCGTTCGATCCAACCAAGCGCGGTCTTTTCTTGCGAAACCGACCCACCCGGTCGGACAGCGCCCCTAGTATGGGCACACCAACCGCCATCGGGTGACGGGTTTGGTGCAACTCGTGGCAATCGGTTCGCACGCGGTCGAGCACGGCACGACGTGAGCGCGGTGCGCACGCGGTCGCAGGGGCCTGTTCGGCGATGGCGCGAGGACGGGACAGAATGCCGCGAGCCAAGCGTGCAGGCTCGTAGAGGACGGAAAGGTTGCTGCGTCGGTGAGTACGCTGCAGTTCAAACGCATGGCGCGCCTGGCGCCGCCGCGTCCGCCGGGTGGTGAGGTGCATCTCGAACCACCGCCGGAGATCCCCCGCGCGGTCCCCGGGAACATCGTGCAGAAGATCCTTCCGGCGGTCATGATCGTCGCCTCGCTGGGAATGATGGTCTTCATGCTCCAGCGGGCCAAGGACAACCCGATGATGATGATGATGCCGATGATGATGCTGGTCAGCACCGTCGGCATGATGGCCGGAGGGGGCCAGGGCGGCGGGCAGAAGAAGTCCGAGATGAACGAGGACCGCAAGGACTACCTGCGGTACCTCGGCCAGATGCGCGACCGCGCGCGCGAGGCCGCCGATGAGCAGCGGCAGGCCCGCGAGTGGGTGCACCCGGATCCGCAGACGCTGTGGTCGGTGGCGGGAACGCGCCGCATGTGGGAGCGCCGCCCCGGCGACAACGACTTCTGCCAGTTGCGCGTGGGCCGCGGTTCCCAGCGGTTGGAGACCCGGCTCGTGCCACCGCAGACCGGGCCGGTCGACGAGCTGGAGCCGATCACCACGCTCGCGCTGCGCCGTTTCGTGCGCGCGCACTCGCTGGTGCCGGACCTGCCGATCGCGATGTCGCTGCGCGGGTTCGCCGCGATCGGCCTGCAGGGCGAGCGGGAGCTCACGCGGTCCGTCGCCCGCGCGATGGTGGCCCAGCTGGCCACCTTCCACGCTCCGGAGGACGTGCGCATCGCCGTGGCCAGCGCCGGACGCGCGCGCGGCGAGTGGGACTGGGTGAAGTGGCTGCCGCACGCCCAGCACCCGACGGAGACCGACGGGATCGGTCCGCGCCGCCTGATGTCCGGTTCGCTGGGCTCGATCGAGGAGATGCTGTCCGAGCAGCTGGCCGACCGGCAGCGCTTCCAGCGCAACGCGGCGGCGCCGGAGGGCGAGCCGCACATCGTCATCGTCATCGACGACGCGGAGATCAGCCGCGAGGAGCACCTCGTGCTGGAGGGCGGCCTGGCGGGCGTGACGATGCTCGACCTGTCCGAGTCGCTCGGCCGCGTCACCCAGCGCCGCGGCATGCGCATGGTCGTCGATCCCGACCGGATCGGTGCGCGCGGGGCCAGCGGCGTGGAGTGGTTCGGGGCGCCGGACACGCTCACCATGTCCGAGGCCTCCGCGATGTCGCGCCGCCTCTCGCCGTACCGGTTGGCCGGCGGTCCCCAGGCGGCCGAATCGGACAGCGGCGGGTACGAGCCGCTGACGACGCCGCTGAACTACGTCGAGCAGCTCGGCCTGGCCGGCGACGTGGTGACGTTCGACCTCAACGAGGCGTGGCGGCCGCGTTCGGTGCAGGACCTCTACCGCGTGGCGATGGGGCCGGGCGAGACCGGCGAGATCGTCCACCTGGACATCAAGGAGACCGCTTCCGGCGGCATGGGCCCGCACGGCCTGTGCATCGGCGCGACCGGCTCCGGCAAGTCCGAGTTCCTGCGCACGATCGTGCTGGGCATGATGGCCACGCACTCCTCGGACATGCTCAACTTCGTCCTCGTCGACTTCAAGGGCGGTGCGACGTTCAACGGTTTCGAGCCGGCGCCGCACGTCTCGGCGAGCATCTCCAACCTGGAGGACAACTCCACCCTGATCGACCGGATGTACGACGCGCTGTCCGGTGAGATGAACCGCCGCCAGGAGGTGCTCAACAAGGCGGGCGCGAAGAACGTCTGGGACTACCGGAAGATGCGCGAGGCCGGCGACGAGTACGCGCAGGAGCCGCTGCCCGCGCTGTTCGTCGTCATCGACGAGTTCTCCGAGCTGCTGGCCCAGCAGCCGGAGTTCGCCGAGCTGTTCGTGATGATCGGCCGCCTGGGGCGTTCGCTGCAGGTGCACCTGCTGCTGGCCTCGCAGCGGTTGGAGGAGGGCAAGCTGCGCGGCCTGGACGCGCACCTGTCCTACCGGATCGGGTTGAAGACGTTCAACGCCGCTGAGTCCCGCGCCGCGATCGGCGTTCCGGACGCGGCCGACCTGCCGGCGACGGGTGGTCACGGTTACCTGAAGCACCCCAACGGGGTCGAGCGGTTCCGCGCCGCCTACGTCTCCGGGCACCTGCACCAGACCAGCGGGCGCAAACCGTCCACGCAGGCCGCTTCGCCGGTGACCGGCGACAAGATGCCGCGCGTGTTCATCCCGGACTACGTCGAGAAGCCGCCGGAACCGGAGCAGCCCGAGGTCGTCGAGGAGGAGCCGGAGCAGGAGGAGCCCGACGCGCTGGCCCCGACCGACTTCCAGATCGTCATCGACAAGATCTGGCGCTCCGGCGGACCGCAGGCGCACCAGGTGTGGCTGCCGCCGCTGGACACGCCGCCCACTTTGGACACCCTGCTGCCGCCGCTGCAGCAGACCGACGACCGCGGTTACACCGCCGCCGGGTACGCGGGCAGCGGGCGCCTGCAGGTGCCGGTGGGGCTCATCGACGTGCCCTACCACCAGCGGCAGGACCTGCTCATGCTGGACCTGAGCGGTGCTTCCGGGCACGGCGCGATCGCCGGTGCGCCGCAGGCGGGCAAGTCCAACGCGATGCGGACGATGATCACCTCCACGGCGCTGACGCACACGCCGCAGGAGGTGCAGTTCTACTGCGTCGACCTGGGCGGCGGTTCGCTGGTGGCGCTGCGGGACCTGCCGCACGTCGGCAGTTTCGGCGGCCGCCGGGACCAGGACACGGTGCGCCGCACGATCGCCGAGATCAAGAGCCTCGTGGCGGAGCGGGAGGCGCGGTTCCAGCAGTTGGGCATCGACTCGATGGCCGACTTCCGCACCCGCAAGCGCCGGGGCGAGATCGAGGACGACCCCTACGGCGACGTGTTCCTGATGATCGACGGCTGGCGCACGTTCCGCGAGGACTACGAGTCGCTCGAGCAGGACGTCATGAACATCACCGCGCAGGGGTTGACGTTCGGCGTGCACGTGTTCATCACCGTCAACCGCTGGGGCGAGATCCGCCCGGCGATGAAGGACCTGCTCGGCACCCGGCTGGAACTGCGCCTCGGTGACACCTCCGAGTCGGAGATGGGCCGCAAGGTCGCGGACAACGTGCCGCAGGGGCGACCCGGGCGCGGTCTGCACTCCTCGCAGCTGCACTTCCTGACCGCGCTGCCGCGCGTGGACAGCGAGAACATCGGTGACCGCGAAGGTGCCGAGCGGGAGCGCGCCGAGCAGGAGCGGGACGCGCAGCGGCCGACGTGGGAGCTGTACAACGACGACCTGGCCGACGGCGTGTCCGATCTGGTCAACCGGGTCCGCAGCTCCTGGAAGGGCGCACCCGCCCCCCAGGTCAAGCTGCTGCCGGACGAGCTGCCGTACGACCAGCTGCCGCGGCCGGAGCAGCAGCCGAAGAAGCGGCTGGTGCCGATCGGTGTCAACGAGGACGGGCTGAATCCGGTCTACCTGGACTTCGACGCCGACCCGCACTTCTACGCCTTCGGCGAGCGGGAGTCGGGCAAGACCTCGCTGCTGCGCGGGATCGTGCGCGGGATCACCGAGCGGTACACGCCGCAGGAGGCGCTGATCCTGCTGGTGGACTACCGGCGCACGATGCTCGGCTTCCTCAACACCGGGCACCTGCTGGAGTACTCGGTCTCGGCCGACCAGCTCAAGAACAACGTGGGCGACGTGACCAACGCGTTGAAGAAGCGGTTGCCGGGGCCGGACGTGACCCAGGAGCAGTTGAAGAACCGGTCCTGGTGGAGCGGTCCGGAGCTGTTCGTCGTCGCCGACGACTACGAGCTGGTGGCGCCGCAGGGCAGCAACCCGTTGGCTCCGCTGGCCGAGTTCGTCGCCCAGGCCCAGGACGTGGGGCTGCACATGGTGCTGGTGCGCAACTCCGGTGGTGCCAGCAGGGCGCTGTTCGAGCCGATCATCGGCAAGATGCGCGAGGTCTCGGCGCCGGGGCTGGCGATGTCGGCGAACAAGGACGACGGCCAGCTGATCGGCAACATCCGTTCGCAGACCCTGCCCGCCGGGCGGGGGACGCTGGCCAGCCGCTCCCTGCGCGGGGGTCCGCAGCTGATCCAGACGGCTCACCTGCCGCAGGAGTAGTCGCCCGCGCGTCGGGTGTGCGCAGGGGCCTTCCCCGCTCCGCCGGGAGCGGGGGAGGCCCCTTTCCGTCTACCGGGGCACCTCGCGGGAACTCGCCGGTCCGCTCGGCGCGGCGCGAGCTGTCAAGGACCCCGATCTCGGACCACTCGATCAGGTGTCATCTGTTCGGAGCGGGGAAGCGGGGCCTCTAAGGTGCTCCGGGGGACCGGCGCGGCGCGCCGGAAGCGGCGCCGGAAGACCGCTCCGGCGACGGTGAAGGAGTTTGCTGCGTGTCGCTGCACGTGTCCATCGACTTCGGGACCTCGAGCACCTGCACGGTGGCTTCCGTCGACGGCGGGGAACCGCAGGTCGTGATGATCGACGGGCAGCCGCTGGTTCCCTCGGCCGTGTTCTGCGCGCCGGAAGGCACCCTGTTCGTCGGCCCCGAGGCGGAACGGCAGGCGGCCGTCGACCCGGCGCGCTTCGAACCGCACCCGAAGCGGCGCATCGACGAGGGCGAACTGCTGCTGGGGGACAGCGTGGTCGGCGTGCCCGACGTGGTGCGCGCGGTGCTCGGCCGCGTCGTCGCCGAAGCGCGCCGCAACGCGGGCGGAGCGGCCGTCGACCTGCTCGTGGTGACGCACCCCGCGGACTGGGGGGCGGTGCGCACCGGCGCCCTCCGGCAGGCCGCGGACGGACTCGCGCGCGAGGTCGTGCTCGTCCCCGAGCCCGTCGCGGCCGCGGTGTTCCACTCGGCCGGGCACGGCATGCCCGACTGCGCGGCGCTGGCCGTGCTCGACCTCGGCGGCGGCACCATCGACGCCAGCGTGGTGCACAAGCAGAGCGGCGCCTTCCGGGTGCTGGCCACGCGCGGCGATCCGAACTTCGGCGGGTCCGACATCGACCAGCTGCTGCTCGAGCACGTCGGCGGGCTCGTCGGCGGCGCCGATGCCGCGGGCTGGCGCAAGCTCGTGTCCGGCCGCGACATGGCCGACCGGCGCCGCCGCCGCGTGCTGCGCCAGGACGTCCGCGGTGCCAAGGAAACCCTCTCCCGGCACGCCTACACCGACGTGCCGCTGCCGCCGCCGTTCACCGACGCCCACGTCACGCGCGGCGACCTGGAAGGGCTCATCCACGACCCGCTGGCGGCCGCGGCGCGGTTGCTGACCGACACGCTGCGCGCCGGGGGCGTGCCGCACGACCGGCTCGCCGGGGTGTTCCTCGTCGGCGGTTCGAGCCGGATCCCGCTGGTGTCGCGGCTGGTGCACGAGCGCACCGGCACCGTTCCGACCACTTTGGACCAACCGGAGACGGTGGTGGCGCGCGGTGCGCTGCGCGCCGTGCGGCTGGATCCGGCCCGCGGCGCCGGGCTCGCGCCCACCGGCGACTGGTCCGGGCAGCGGGCCGCACCCGTCCAGCACGCCCCGGGCGCGCAGGGCCGCGCCGCGCAGCAGCCGCAGCCGTGGGCGGCGCGCCCCCGGCGGGCCGCGCCCCAGCACCCCGCCCCGCAGCGATCCGCCCCGCAGCACGCCGCTCCCGGAGGAGCGGCGCCGCGGCGCACCGCTGGGCCGGAGCCGCCGCCGGAGCGCCTCAGCGATGTGCGCACGATCGTCATCGGCGGTTCGGACCGCACGCGTCCGGTGGCGCCGACCGGGCGCTCGCGCGGGGGCGCCCGGAAGGTCCGGCGCGGGCGGGCGCTCGCGGTCGGCGCGGCGTGCGCCGTGCTCGTCGCCGTGTTCGCCGCCGTGTTCGCCGGAGTGCTGCTCACCGGCGGCGCAGCCGAGACCGGGCGGTACGGCTACGGCTTCCGGCAACCGGACCGGTGGGTGGTGGCCGACGAGGTGCCGGACGCGCGGCGGACGGTGCTCACCCCGGCCGTCCGGGAGGACGGGGTCGATCGGCTCTTCGTCGAGGCGGAACAGCTCACCTACGACAGCACCGCCGCGCGCGACCGGGCGGTGCGCGGCGTGCGCGCGCAGTACGACAGGCGCCGCGCCGCGGGGGAGGACCTCTCCGGCTTCAGCGCGCCGGCCAGTTTCGCCGGGCGGGACGTGGTGTACTTCCGCGAGCGGCGCGGCGGTCCGGTCGTCGAGTGGTACCAGCTGCACGAGGGCGGCACGCGGCTGCGCGTGGGCTGCCAGTACACCGCATCCGGCCGGGACGCGGTGCAGGCAGCCTGCGAGCGGGTCGTCGGATCCCTGCACGTGCGGTAGTTCCGCCACCTCTTCCCATTCGCGAATTGCCGGTGAGCGGCTGTTACCGCGATCTTCGTTCACAAGCGCAATCACTTTCGGCGAAACGCGGGACAAGCGGGAACCGGGCATGGCAATGTCTGCGTCGCAGGAAGCGCGATCACGACCGAGATAGGAGGTCGACCCGCGATGGGTGGCGGATTCGGTACCGATACCGAGGTGATGGAGAAGGCCGTCAGCGAGGTGCAGCAGGTGCGCCAGGCCGTGGACTCGGCCGTGCAGACGCTGAACGGCGAGGTCGAGCCGGCGCTGGGGGGCTGGCAGGGCCAGGCCGCGCAGGTCTTCCGCAAGTTGATGGACCAGTTCAACCAGGAAGCCAAGACCATCACGCAGAAGCTGGACGAGATCGGCGAGAACATCCAGGGCTCCAGCCGCGACTACGCCCAGCAGCAGGAGGAGAGCGCCCAGGAGATCTCCAAGATCGAGGGCATGCTCAACGGCTGACGCGCGGGCGACCGCGGTGCGGACGGCCATTGGGGTCCGGAAGGCCACTGGGGGTCCGGGCGAGAACTGGCGAGTATTGAGGGGAGTACCACATGAGTGAGATCAAGGTCGATTTCGCGCAGCTTCAGCAGGCCGCGGACAGCCTGAGCCAGGCGTCGAACAAGATCGACCAGGAGCTGAACCAGCTCGAGTCGGCGCTGAAGCCGCTGATCAGTTCCTGGGAAGGTGCCGCGCAGGAGTCCTACTACGCCGCGCAGCGCGAGTGGGACCAGGCCGCGCAGAACATGAAGGAGATCGCGGCCAAGATGGGGATGGCCGTCAACGCCGCCAACGAGTCCTTCCAGTCCGGTGAGAAGCGCAACGCCGGTCGGTTCGGCGGCTGAGAGCGCCTGCCCGGCCGGTGCGGTGCGGGTCACTCCGCGCCGGTGGTCCCGGTGCTCGGGGTACCGCGCACCAGCGCTCGAACGGCCCCGGTGCCCGCGCGGGCACCGGGGCCGTTGTGCTGGGGCGGGTGCGGGTCGGCGATCGCGCCGGGTTCCGCATCGCGGCCCCGCGCGGCGCCCCTGGCTGGGCCGCTGCCGCGCTGCGTCCGTGCGCAGCGGAGGAGCGAGCGGACTCGGAAAGGCACCGCCCTGAGGGGAAGCTGCTGCCGGGGAAACTGCTGTGACCTCGGGAAGGTGCCGCCCTGCCGGGAAAGGCGCCGCGATCACGGGGAAAACGCCCCCGCGGGGCCAACCCCGGGTGCGGGCCGCCGAGCACCCCCGGGTACGCTGGTCGAGTCGATGACATGGTGAAGACGGGTCTCGGCGCTCGAGGGCGCTCCTTCCCGGTGCTTCTTCCGGGGTGCTGCCTTCCACGGCACCGCCTCGGGGCGTCCCGCTGCTGACGGGCCCCGTTTTGACCCTGTTATCGGCCACCGAGTACCCTCATTTTTTGTTGTGCGGTGCGCGCCGTGCGCAGCCGCGGCTGGGACGGACACGCCGAGGGCGTGCGCCCGGCCCGGCGCCACGTCTGCGGCGTACCGGTCTCGGGGGACGATCAGTCCCGAGCGGCCGGTCAGCTCCAGCGGGCCCCGCACTCCGGATTCCGACGCGAACGACGACGAGGTAGACCCGTGCGCACGTACAGCCCGAAGCCCGGCGACGTGACCCGTGCCTGGCATGTGATCGATGCCGAGGACGTCGTCCTCGGCCGGTTGGCAACCGAGGCCGCGAGGCTGCTGCGCGGCAAGCACAAGCCGATCTATGCTCCGCACATGGACACCGGCGACTTCGTCGTCGTCATCAACGCCGACAAGGTTCGCCTGACCGGCAACAAGCGTCAGCAAGCGCTCCAGTACCGGCACACCGGTTACCCCGGTGGTCTGCGCAAGCAGTCCTTCGGCGAGGTGCTGAACTCGCAGCACCCCGAGCGGCTGCTGGAGAAGACGATCAAGGGCATGCTGCCGAAGAACAAGCTCGGCCGGGCCATGGCGAAGAAGCTCAAGGTCTACGCCGGGCCGAACCACCCGCACCAGGCCCAGGACCCGCAGCCGTTCGAGATCAACGCGAAGGGCAAGAAGTGACCGACGAACTTCACGAAGAGCAGGTGGGCGTCATCGCCCCTGAGGAGTCCGAGCCTCAGGACATCGCGCCCGTCCCCGCCGGACGTCCGGTGCAGACCGTGGGACGCCGGAAGGAGGCCGTGGCCCGGGTTCGCCTGGTTCCCGGTTCCGGCAACTTCGTCCTCAACGGCAAGTCGCTGGAGCAGTACTTCCCGAACAAGGTGCACCAGCAGGTCGTGCAGGAGCCGTTCCAGGCGACCGACCGTGTCGGCAGCTTCGACATCAAGGTCACCCTGAACGGCGGCGGCCCGTCCGGGCAGGCCGGTGCGCTGCGCATGGCGATCGCCCGCGCGCTCTCGACCTACGAGCCGGAGGACCGTCCCACGCTGAAGAAGGCCGGCATGCTCACCCGCGACTCGCGGGAGAAGGAGCGCAAGAAGTACGGCCTCAAGAAGGCGCGGAAGTCGCCGCAGTACAGCAAGCGCTGACGAGTCCCGACGATTCGCGGGAGCAGCCGTCCTACGGCACGGCTGCTCCCGCTGTCGTATGTGCGGCCCCTTCTCGCGGGGGCGTGGTGTTGACGGACTGGGGGATCGGCTTTCGCCGGGCGGAACGGGATCGATCAGACCACCGGGTGACCCGGCGTCGTGTGCGGCGGACGCCGTGCGGTCATGCTGTCCGCGGGTCCGCCGGTGGCGGAGCCGTGCGGCGAAGGAGGATCTACGGTCGATGTCCCGGTTGTTCGGCACCGATGGCGTGCGGGGGTTGGCCAACGCCGACCTGACTCCGGAACTGGCCCTGGCCGTGTCGGCCACCGCGGCCCGCGTGCTGTACGAGCACGACGACTCGCACCGCCGCGTGGCCCTGGTCGGGCGTGATCCGCGGGCCAGCGGGGAGATGCTGGAAGCGGCGGTGACGGCCGGGTTGACCGCGGCCGGGGCCGACGTGGTCCGCATCGGCGTCCTGCCCACACCCGCTGTGGCGCAGCTGGTGGCGGCGACGGGGGCCGATCTCGGCGTGATGATCTCCGCCTCGCACAACCCGATGCCGGACAACGGCATCAAGCTGTTCGCCGCGGGCGGGCACAAGCTGCCGGACGCGGTCGAGGACGAGATCGCCGCCCGCCTGGGCGAGGACGTGCAGCGGCCGACGGGCGAGCACATCGGCCGCGTCCGGGACGACGCGGACGCGCTGCACCGGTACGTGGACCTGCTGCTGCAGGCCGCGCCGCAACCGCTGCACGGGTTGACGGTCGTCGTCGACTGCGCGCACGGCGCCGCCTCCTGGGCGGCTCCCGAGGCGTACCGCCGCGCGGGAGCTGAGGTGATCCCGCTGCACGCGGCGCCGGACGGGCTCAACATCAACGAGGCCGTCGGCTCGACGCACATCGACGGCCTCTGCTCCGCGGTGGTGGAGCACGGCGCGGACCTGGGCATCGCCCACGACGGCGATGCCGACCGGTGCCTGGCCGTGGACGCCGCGGGACGGGTCGTCGACGGCGACCAGATCATGGCGGTGCTCGCGCTCGCCATGCGCGAGGCGGGCGAGCTGACCGAGGACACCGTGGTCGCCACGGTGATGAGCAACCTCGGGCTGCGGCTGGCGCTCGGCGAGTGCGGTGTCGACATGCGCACCACGAAGGTGGGTGACCGCTACGTCCTGGAGGAGCTGCACTCCGGTGGTTGGTCGCTCGGCGGTGAGCAGTCCGGGCACATCGTGCTGCCGGACCACGCCACCACGGGTGACGGGCTGCTGACCGCGCTGCGGCTGATGGGGCGGGTCGCGCAGACCGGCAAACCGCTGGCCGAGCTCGCCGCGGTGATGCGGCGGCTGCCGCAGGTGCTGGTGAACGTGCGGGTGGCGGACAAGGCGACCGCCGTGTCCGCACCCGAGGTCACCGAGGCCGTGGCCGCGGCCGAGACCGAGCTGGGCGGGCACGGGCGCGTGCTGCTGCGCCCCTCCGGGACGGAGGAGCTGGTCCGGGTGATGGTCGAGGCGCCGAGCGAGGACGGAGCGCAGCGCGTCGCCGACCACCTGGCCGGCATCGTTGCCGCGATCCAGTGATCGTGTGATCTAGATCTCGTGATCGGCGGGGTTGTGTGCGACCCTCGTCACATGAGTGCCATAGTCACCGCTCTCGCCGTGGGCGCGATCGCGCTCGGCCTCGTGGCGAGCATCGTCGTGTTCGCGGTGCTCGCGCTGGCCGGGTTGAAGGCGGTCAACGCGGCGCACGAGGGACGCACCTGGTTCGTCGATCACATCAGGCACCGCGGGGCCTCCTAGGAGGAGTTTCCACCTGGGCGCGACGTGGTAACCGGTGCCCGCGGCCGCCCGGCGCACCGGCGGGCGGCGCAGGCCCGAGCAGCCGGTCTCCGCGGGGCGGGGTCGTCGGTGTGGCCGCAGCCGGTTCGCGGGAAGTTCCGGGCAGGCCGCGGACTGCTGCGCGTTCGACGGAGGAGGGTTCATGCGGGATCTCGGCGATCTGCTCTGGGGTCTTGTGCTCCCCCTGGTGCTGCTGTTCGTCACCGCGGTCCTCGCGGTCGTGCTGTCGCAGGGCTGGGGCCTGCCCGTTGTGCTGGGGTGAGCTCTGCCGGTTCGGGTGCCGGTGCGGCTGCGCGCGGCCGCCGGCGCGGGGGTGAGCCGCGGGAGCGTGCGCTGGGGCGGTGCGACTGGGGGTGTGCGCCGGAGCGACCGGGCTCGCGGGCGGGGGGACGCGCCGCGGAGCCCCGCTGCCAGCAGTCTGGCAGGACTCCGCCCGGCCGGTAGGGCTTTGTGCGAGTGACGGGGATCGGCAACCGGATCCGAGTCTTGTCCGCGGCCTGGCGCTGATCTGTGGAAACGCGTGCGGCGCCCGACGCGCGGCGGCGTGTCGGGCCGGTGCGCACCGGTACCGTCGCGCCGTGGTGATTCTCCTCAACGTTCTGCTGGCCGTGCTCCTCGGCGCTCTTGGCGGCGTCCTCGGAGCGTTCATCACCGCCAAGCTGCTGGTGAAGCGCTTCGAGCGGCGGCTGGAGCAGACGCTGCAGCCCTCCGCGACGTGGTCCCCCTCGTGGGGTGCGGTTCAGCAGTCCGCGCAGCCGGGCAGCCAGCCCGTCGTCGGCGGATACGGTTCGGCCCAGCCGGGGCAGCCCGGGCGCCCGCAGCAGGCGTGCCCCAGCAGCCGTGCGGACCGCGGAGCTGACCACCGGATCTTTCGCTTTTGCAAGCGGATCGCCCGGATCGCCCCGCGATGTCGATCAGAGCTGCCAAGATGGAGCAGTTGATCGCACGCACGTCCGCGTCGCGCCCGCGGGTGCGAACCTCGTGATGGTGGCGCGGCGGACTGAGCGGAGAGGAGGGCGCGTTGTCGGGATTCGGGGCGAATGCCGGTGAGTTGAGTGCCACCGCGGGCAGCGTTCGCAGTGCGGCTGACCCCCTGCGCGACAAGCACAGCAAGGACGTCGCCGACATCGAGGTCGCCAAGGCCGACTTCGGGGAAGCGCACCAGGACCACTTCCAGGGCTTCGAGGAAGGCGTGCAGAAGCTTTCCAAGAGTCTCCGGAGCATGGCCGATGCGATGGATGATTTCGCGACGAACTTGGAACAGGCCAGTTCCGACTACGAGACCACGGACGAGAGTGCGTCCGAGGACGTCGGCCAGTCCGGGGAGAAGTGATGAGTGGGGACGAAAAGCCGAGTTGGGAGGAAGTCGAGAAGCTACTCAACAACCCGGATGTCTCGGACGAGAAGAAGTATGAACTCGTCCGGGGGTACGAGCACCACGGCGAGGGTGGCGATACGAAGGAGTTGGTGGCGTACCGCGATCGTTACCGGGACGAGGACGAGTACACCACCTACGCCGGTGCCCCGCACAATCAGCACTACCAGGCGCACCGTTACGACCTGGACGAGGCGTACAAGGACGCGAAGGAGCAGGCGGACTCGGCGGCAGAGGAAAGGGAAAGGGAGGTCGAGAACGCCCGCGGGGCTCTGGAGGACAGCGAGAGGGCCGCGCAGAGCGGCGAAAACGGCGGTGCGGGGGTGAAGACCGCCGACGAATTGCTGGAATCCGGGAAGCCTGGTTTGAAGTTTTTCGAGAACTGGGTTCCGCTGTATCACGATATCAAGAACGCCGTCAACGACAAGGAAAAAGTTAAGAAGCTTGAGAAGATAAAAGAGGAGTACCAGCAGCAGAGCGGTCTGGACTTTGCCAAGTTCGCTGGCTGCGCCGATGACCTGGAGGCTGCCGACAAGGGCGCCAGGGAGGCGCACCAGAAGATGGCCGGGAAGCTCGGCCAGTTGTGGGGGGCGTGGAGCGGACAGGCGGCTCAGGCTTCGGAGGGTTTCTTTCAGGAAAAGTTCACTCCCACGGCGCAGGAGAGGGTGGCAGCGCGGGCGAAGGACGGTGCTGAGTCGATCCGCGAGGCGAACAAGAGCGTCGCCGAGTTCGTGCGGAACAAGGTGAAAACCGTTCTTGGGTTCGCCGAACATGCGAGTCAGATCGACGGGAAAGGGAAGTCCGACTGGAAGATCACCATCGAGGTCGCCAACAACAGCCAGGACGACGACACGCTCAAAAGGGCGTGCGCGATCTGGAATGTCCAGATTGATAACGAGTGCTGGGGCAATGATCTGACGGACGAGCAGAGACGGAAGATTCAGACGGACTGCCAGAGCGTGGTCCGCGATACCTTTGCTTCGATCGTCGAGAGCTCCTGCGCCGAGTTGCACGAGGCCTGCAAGGACGCCAAGGAGAAGATCGACGAGACCTTCGGCGAGCTGAACAAGGTGCTCGGTGAGGCGGAGGAGGATCCGTTCAAGAATCCGGGACCGGCGCCGGACTCCGAGGGCGACGAGAGTGGTGGCCCGCAGAAACCCGACCGGGCTCCCGGCGGCGGTGGCGCACCTAGTGGTGGTGCACCCGGCGGTGGTCCGCCTGGGGGTGGTGCGCCTGGCGGGCAGGACGTGCCGAAGCCGTCGGACCCGCAGGAGGCGATGCCCGGAACGCCCGCCGGCCCCGGTGGGCCGGGGATGCCCGGAACTCCGGAGGGGCCGGGAAGTTCCACCGGTCCCGGTGCACCCGGCGGGACCAGGGAGGAGGTGACGCTCGGCCAGGGCGAACAGGCCGTGAGCCTGAGCGAGCCGGCACCGGACGGAACGGTGGAGGTCGAGGTCACCGGCGCGGACGGGGAGCCCAAGACCTACGCCCTCGCGCTCGGCCAGGAAGGGGACGCCCCGGCCGGGCCGGGGCAGATGCCGGGCCAGCAAACCGCAGGACAGCCCCTCCCGGGCCAGCAGGCTCCGGGCGAGCAGATGTCCGTACCCGGAGACCCCGGCCAGTCGGACGCTCCTGGCGGCCCCGGCAGCGTGTCCGGCCCCGGCGCCCCGGGAGGACCTGGTGCTCCGAGTGACGGCCCGATCCCGGTCCAGCCCGGCGAGGACGGCAAGGCCGTGATCGAAGAGGGCGACCGCACGATCACCGTCGAGCGGACACCGGAAGGCCGCCTCGCCGTCAGCGTGGACAACGGCGGGGGTCAGCCGCCGCTGCACCAGACCGTCGGTTTCGGTGGCGACGACGGGGTCCCGGCGCCCGGCATGCCGGACGGCCCTGCGCAGTCCGCGGATCCGGGTACCGGCCCGGGTGGCCAGACGCCTCCCGCCCCTCCAGAGCCCGAGGCGCCCTCGCCGGAACCCCCGGGCGCGAGCAGCCAGGTGCCGACCGCGCCGCAGACCGCGGAGGCTCCCGCGGCAGCGCAGCAGGGACCTGTCGGCGACCCCGCCGCGACTCCCGGCGGGCCCGAGGCCGCTCCCGGTCCGGCCGCGGCGACCGGTGCCCCCGAGGGGCAGTCCGGTGCTGCTCCGCAGAACGCACCGGCCTCGACGACGCCGCAGTCCACGCTCGGCTCGGTGTTCAGCGCGAGCGTCGGGGGCTCGGTCGGCAGCATCGCCGGTGATCTGTTCGGCGGCTCCGGACCTGACAGCGCGGCCGGACCGGCGGAGCCGGGCTTCGGCGGCGATTCCAACCGCGGGGCCTCCGCGGTGAACGAGGGCGCCTCCGGGCCGCCGGGGGGTGCCCAGTCCGGCGGACCGGGCGGTGGTTCCTCCGGCAGCGCCCAGGGCTCCGGGGCTGCCGGAGGCGGCATGATGGGCGGCGGCATGGGAATGATGGGCGGCGGCATGGGCCAGCAGGGCGGTGACCAGGAACGCTCCAATGACAGCCCGTGGCGCACTGAGGGGCAGCTGTTCGACGACGGCATTCCGCAGTCGAACGTGCGGTACCGGTCCGTGATCGGTGAGGACGAGAAGCAATCCGATCAACGCAAGAACACGTGACGGTGCAGCGGGAGGCGAACGTGAGCGGGGACAGCGAACGGGTGAAAGCGTTCCGCGAGCGGATGCGGACGCTGGTCGCCGAGAGCACGAGCAACCGGGAAGCCGCTGGTCAGCGGTGGCAGGAAACGCTCGACCAGGCCGGGAGGAAGGCCGACGAGCAGGTCGAGAAGGCGCAGAAGCTCGTCGAGCGCGTACGCGAGCGCGCCGCGTACCTCCGCCGCCAGGAGGAGTCGAACGAGATCTCCGTCGGCGAGGGGATCGACGAGGAGGACCGGGACCCGGAGGTCGAGCACTTCGCCCAGTCGCTGCGGGAGCAGCAGCGTGCGCAGGAGCAGGCTGCTGCTCCCGCAGCTGCGACCTCCGCTGCTGCGGAGTCCCCGGCTCCGGGTGCCGCGTTACCGGCGGGAGGTTCCGCTCCCTCCGGCCCCGGGGCCGGAGGGAGCGCGCCGCAGGACACCTGGCAGGTGCAGGCGGGCCGGTTCGGTCGCCAGCGCACCGAGGACTCCGAGCAGTCCGCGTCGAAGCAGAAGCCGGCGTCACCGGCGAACCGCCCCGGGCAGCAACCCGCGCCGGAACCGCCGCGCAAACCGGCACCTCGTCGGGAGCCGGTGTTCGACGAGGACGACGACGACTTCAGCAATCAGACCTGGCTGCGCTGAAGGTCGCCGCGGGCTCAGGGGCGGTGCGGCGGTCCGTGGTCCCGGCCTGCCGCCCGCGGTGGTCCGCTCGGCCACGTCGGGCCGGGCGCGGGCGGCTGGTCCTGCATCGCCCCGTGCTGTTGCGCCCCGCCGTGTACCGGTGGGGCCGCGGCAGGACCAGCCGCTCCGCGCGGCATGTGCGGTGCAGGCCCGCCGAACTGACCGTCCTGCGGCCGGGCCGGGCGCGTGAGCGTGCGGCGCACGATCGGGAGGAACACCAGCCCCGCGAGGAGGATCGGGGTGAAGGCCAGGAACAGCCAGATCGGGCTCCGCAGCCACGCCGTCCAGAACGACGCTCCCACGCGGAGGAACTCCAGGACGGCCTGGTGCACGACGCTTTCGACCTGGACGAGCCCGTAGACGAGGTAGGCCCACAGCGCGAGGCGTTGACGGCGCAGCAGCAGGACCACGCCGGCGACGGCGGACGCCACGGACACCGCGAGTTCTAGGTAGGCGAGGGCCAGCTGCACGTTCGGTTCGGGCGGGCCGTAGAGGGCGAGGAGCCGCACGTTGATGATGACGGAGTAGGCCGGGAACAACAGCGCGAGCGCGCCCAGCACGATCGCGACGACGCGTCCGGCGTCCGGACCGCCCGGTGCGTTCGGGGGAGGAGCTGACGCCCCGGGTGGCAGCTGCGCGCCCGGGGCCGGCTGCGCCCCGGGTGGCAGCTGGGCCCCGGCCTGCTGAGGTCCGGCTTGCGGAGGGCCGGGTTGCGTGCCGGGTGGGGGTGGTGGTCCTGGTGGGCCGAACGGTTGCGCGGGGCTCGGTTGTGCGGGCTGGCCCTGGCCCGGGTGGCCGTGCGGGCCCGGTTGGCCGTGCGGAGCAGGCTGCCCCGGTGACATCCCGGGGTAGCCGGGCTGTCCCGGTTGGCCCTGCTGACCCTGCGGTGGTTGCGGCGTGTTCATCGCCGGGGAGTATGACCGAGATGATCGCTCCTGTGGGCGAGAACCGGGCACGTGCCCGCTGCAGTCGCTGCCGCGGCCCCGGCTGACGCCCCTGAACACCGGCGGACGCCCCTGCGCACCCGACGCCCCTGCGCACCCGGCGCCGCGGGGGAGCCGGCGCCGTCCCGCCTACGCCGCCGCGAGCTCCCCGCGGGTGTGCTCGGAGTCGAGCTCGGTGCCCTTGAGCTTCTCCGCCAGCAGCACCGCCCCGCGCTTGTCCCCGGCCAGCGTGCGCAGGAAGAACGCGGTGAACAGCGCTTTGGTGATCCGCTGCGTGCGGTGCTCTGGGCGGCCGTGCAGCAGCAGTTCCGACCAGTGCCGCCCCTCGGCGTAGCCGAGGTGGCTGGCCTTCGGCAGCGTGCGCAGCTGCACCGACCCTCCCCAGGCGCGCGCCAGCGGCATCGCGTGCGCGTTCGCGGGGGCGAGCAGGTCGTTTCCCCCGGCCAGGAACAGGCCGGGCGCGCTGACGTGCGGTGCTACGTCGAGCATCGACGGCAGCGTCTGCGCCGGAGCTGCTGCGGCGACCGCGCGCACCCGGCTGTCCGAGCCCGCGGCGAGCACGGAGCAGCCGCCGCCCATGGCGTGCCCGGAGAGCCCGAGCCGGCGCTCGTCGACGCTGATGCCGCCGTCGCCGAGCCGCACGTGCACGCAGATGTCCAGCGCGGTGCGCAGGTCGCCGGCGAACGACCGGTGCGAGGCGAACACGCCCCCCTGGGTGGCCGGTGCGGCGACGACGAAGCCCCACGAGGCCAGGTGCCGCAGCAGTTCGAGGTAGCGCCGCGGCGGCTGCAGCCAACCGTGCCCGAAGGCGATCGCCGGCAGCCCGAGTCCGCTGCGCGGCGTGCACAGCACCCCGGGCAGGCCCACCAGCGACAGGTCGCCGTGCAGCACCTCGTGCGGCCCGCGGCGGGAGAGTTCGTCGAACGCGTTCGTCACACTGCGCCCCATGGGTCGCAACCGTAGCCCACTGCGCCGCGTGCGTGCGGGAGCCACGCCTCCGCGGAGGTGCGGCGCGCGAGCGGTAGCTACGCTGGGGCGAGTGTGCGGCATCGTTGGTTACGCAGGACATCGCCAGGCCCTGGACGTGGTGCTCGGAGGTTTGCGCCGCCTCGAGTACCGGGGTTACGACTCGGCGGGAGTGGCGCTGCTGGACGGGGGTGGTGAGCTCGCCGTGGAGCGCGCCGCCGGAGCGCTGTCGAACTTGGAAGAGCGGCTGGCCGGGTCGGACGGCTCGCGCTTCGCCGGCAGCAGCGGGATGGGGCACACCCGCTGGGCGACGCACGGCGCACCGACCGACCGGAACGCCCACCCGCACTGCGACAGCAGCGGCAAGGTCGGGGTGGTGCACAACGGCATCATCGAGAACTTCTCCGCGCTGCGGGCCGAGCTGGAGGCCGCGGGTGTGGAGATGGCCAGCGAGACGGATACCGAGACCGCTGCCCACCTCATCGCCGCCGCGTTCGACCGCGGTCCCACCGCCGGTGATCTCACGGCGAGCGTGAACTCCGTGGCCCGCCGGCTGGGGGGCGCGTTCACGCTGGTGGTCACGCACGCCGACGTGCCCGACACGATCGTGGCGGCGCGGCGCTCCTCGCCGCTGGTCGTCGGCGTGGGCGAGGGCGAGCACTTCGTGGCCTCGGACGTGGCGGCGTTCATCGAGCACACCCGCGACGCCGTCGAGCTGGGCCAGGACCAGGCGGTGACGATCACCGCGGACGGCTACCGGGTGACCGACTTCGACGGGGCGGAGGTCGCGGCGAAGCCGTTCACCGTGGACTGGGACCTGTCGGCCGCCGAGAAGGGCGGGCACGACTACTTCATGCTCAAGGAGATCGAGGAGCAGCCGGAGGCCCTGCGCAACACGCTGCGCGGGCACTTCCGGAACGGTTCGGTCGTCCTCGACGAGCAGCGCATGAGCGACCAGGACCTGCGGGACGTGGACAAGGTCTTCGTCGTGGCCTGCGGCACGGCCTACCACTCGGGGCTGCTGGCCAAGCACGCCATCGAGCACTGGTGCCGCATCCCCGTCGAGGTGGAGCTGGCCAGCGAGTTCCGCTACCGGGACCCGGTGCTGGGGCGCGACACGCTGGTGGTGGCGATCTCCCAGTCCGGCGAGACGATGGACACGCTGGAGGCGGTGCGGCACGCGCGCACCCAGCGGGCCCGCGTGCTGGCGATCTGCAACACGAACGGGGCGCAGATCCCGCGCGAGTCGGACGCGGTGCTCTACACGCACGCCGGTCCGGAGATCGGGGTGGCGGCGACGAAGACGTTCCTGGCGCAGATCGCCGCGAACTACCTCGTGGGTCTCGCGCTGGCGCAGGCCCGCGGCACGAAGTACCCGGACGAGGTGGCCCGCGAGTTCGCCGACCTGGCGGGCACGCCGGAGGCGGTGCAGCAGGCGCTGACCACGGTCGAGCAGACCCGGCAGCTGGCGCAGGACCTGGTCGGGTCGAAGGCGGTGCTGTTCCTCGGCCGGCACGTGGGCTACCCGATCGCCCTGGAGGGCGCGCTCAAGCTCAAGGAGCTCGCCTACATGCACGCGGAGGGCTTCGCGGCGGGCGAGCTCAAGCACGGCCCGATCGCGCTGATCGAGGAGGGCCTGCCGGTGGTGGTCGTGATGCCTTCGGCGAAGGGCCGGGCCCAGCTGCACGCCAAGATGGTGTCGAACATCCGGGAGATCCAGGCCCGCGGCGCGCGGACCGTCGTCATCACTGAGGAGGGCGATGACGCGGTGCGCCCGTTCGCCGACGAGCTGGTCGAGGTGCCCGCGGTGTCGACGCTGCTGCAGCCGCTGGTCTCCAGCGTGCCGCTGCAGGTGCTGGCCGCGGAGATCGCGCGCGGCCGCGGCTTCGACGTGGACAAGCCGCGCAACCTCGCCAAGTCGGTCACGGTCGAGTGACACCGCGGGGGCGGCCGTGATCATCGGCGTGGGCACGGACCTGGTCGGGGTGCGGCGGTTCGCCGAGTCGCTGCGCCGCACCCCGGAGCTGGTCGACCGCCTGTTCACCGCGGAGGAGCGGGTCACGTGGGAGGGGCGGACGCGTTCGGTGCGCTCGCTGGCCTCCCGGTTCGCCGCGAAGGAGGCGGCGGCGAAGGCGCTCGGGGTGCCCGGGGGCACCGAGTTCACCGACTGCGCCGTGCACAGCGCCTCCGACGGGCGGCCGGTGCTGCACGTCACCGGCGGGTTGGCGGCGGCCGCCGCGCACCGGTCGGTGAACCGGTGGCACGTGTCGCTGACGCACGACGCCGAGCTGGCCTCCGCCGTGGTCATCGCCGAGCACGTCACCGAGGACACCGCCGAGCGCGGCTCCGGGGACGCGGGCCGGCCGCCGTGAGCGGCGCGCGGCGGCCGCGGCGACAGCTCAGCCGCGGTCCCGGGGCCGCCCCGGGCGGAGGACGCTGCGCACCCGGGGACGCTGCGCACCCGGGGACGCTGCGCACTCGGGAACGCTGTGCACCCTGGGGCGCCCGACGCGCCGCGGGCGCGTCGTGGTGATCGGTCGCTGCGGGCGGGTACGTATCGTGTCCGCCGACGGATTCGTGTCCGCCAACGAACGCCGGCGACGAGGAGGCCCCATGCGGGGAGCGTGGACACCGGAGCAGATTCGCGCTGCTGAGCAGAGCCTGTTCACCACCGTTCCGGAGCCCGCCGTGATGCGCCGCGCCGCCCACGCGGTGGCGGTGGCCGTCACGCGGGTCCTGACCGAGCGGACCGGGGGCGTCGCGGGCCGTCACGTGACGTTGCTGGTCGGCGCCGGGAACAACGGCGGCGACGCGCTGTGGGCCGGGGCCGAGCTGCGCCGCCGCGGCGCCGGGGTGACGGCGGTGCTGCTCGCGCCGGACCGGACGCACGCGGAGGGCCTGGCCGGGCTGCGGGCGCGCGGCGGCCGGGCCGTGCCGGCCGCGGGCGCGCACCCGGACACGGAGGGCATCGGCGCGTCCGCGGTCGATGCGGTGGGGCGTGCCGACGCGGTCGTCGACGGGATCGTCGGCCTGTCCGCGCGTGGCGGGCTGCGGCCGAGCGCGGCGCGGTTGGTGGAGCGCGTCACCGCCCCGATCGTCGCGGTGGACCTGCCCAGCGGTGTGGACCCGGTCACCGGTGAGGCCGCGGACGACGCGGTGCGCGCGGAGCGCACTGTGACCTTCGGCGGGAGCAAGCCCGGGCTGGTCGTCGGTCCCGGCGCGGTGCACGCCGGGACGGTCGAGGTCGCCCCGATCGGGGTGGACGAGCACCTGCCCGAGCCGGAGCTGTTCATGCTCGACGGCGTCGACGTCGGTGCGCACTGGCCGGTTCCGGGGCCGGAGGACGACAAGTACACGCAGGGCGTGGTGGGCATCGCCGCCGGTTCGGCCACCTTCCCCGGTGCGGCGGTGCTCGCCGCGGGCGCGGCGGTGCAGGCCACCTCGGGCATGGTCCGCTACGCCGGTCCCGCCGCGGACACGGTGCGCAACCACTGGCCCGAGGTCGTCACCACTGGAGCGGTGGCCGATGCGGGCCGGGTGCAGTCCTGGGCGATGGGCCCGGGCATCGGCACCGGTTCCAGCGGGCGGGACGTGGTGCGGCACGTGCTCGAGTCGGGCCGCCCGGTCTGCGGGGACGCGGACACGATCACGCTGCTGGCCGAGGACGCGTCGCTGTGGGACGCGCGGGACCCGGACGTGCCCGTGGTGCTCACCCCGCACGCGGGCGAGTTCGCCCGCCTGGCGGGCGGGGAGCTCGGGGCGGACCGCGTCGGCGCGGCCCGCGAGGTCGCCGCGCGGTTCGACGTGGTGCTGCTGCTCAAGGGCAACACCACGGTGATCGCCGCCCCGGACGGGCGCGTGATCGTCAACGACGCCCGCCACGCGTGGCCGGCCACCGCCGGTTCCGGGGACGTGCTCACTGGGTTGATCGGCGCGCTGCTGGCCAGCGGAATGGATCCGCTGTGGGCGTGCGGCTGCGCCGCGCGGGTGCACGCCATGGCGGCCGCGGGGGCAGCGCTCGGGCGGGGGACGGGCGGGGACGTCCCGGTGGGGGCGCCGATCGGCGCGTCAGCGTTGCTGGCGGCGGTGCCGGAGGCCGTGCGCGAGGTGCGCGCCCGGGCGCTGCGCAGCCGGTGCGCGCTGCTTGGTGCAGCTCGATGACCGGCGGTGATGCTGCGGCGCCGGACGCCCGGCGGCCGGTCTCGTGTGCGAGGATGATGCTGCGATGAGCGAGTTGACCGCCCTCCGCGCCGATCTCCGCGTGGACCTCGACGCCGTGCGGGGCAACGTGCGCCTCCTGACGGGGGCGGCGCGCGGGTCCGGTGCGGCGACGATGGTCGTGGTCAAGGCCGACGGGTACGGCCACGGGGCGATGCCGGTGGCGCGGGCGGCGCTGGACGCGGGGGCCGAGTGGATCGGGACCGCCGCGCCGGGCGAGGCGCTGCAGCTGCGCGCGGCGGGCATCGCGGCACCGGTGCTGTGCTGGCTCTACACCGAGGGCGAGGAGTTCGCGCCCGCGCTGCGCGCCGGGGTGGACCTGTCGGTGTCCTCGTTGGACGAGCTGCGCGCGATCGTCGCTGCGGCCCGCGAGGTGGGTGTCACCGGCAGGGTGCACCTGAAGATCGACACCGGGCTGAGCCGCAACGGCTGCACGGAGGAGGAGTGGCCCGCGCTGGTGGACGCGGCGGCGAAGGCCGAGGTCGACGGGGACCTCGCGGTGCACGCGGTGTGGTCGCACCTGGCCTGCGCCGACGATCCCGGTGATCCGTCGGTGGACGCCCAGGCGGAGCGGTTCCACCGGGCGTGGACGCGGGCGCGGGAGGCGGGGCTGCGGCCGATCCGGCACCTGGCGAACTCGGCGGCGGCGCTGACCCGGCCGGATCTGCGGTTCGAGCTGGTGCGCCCGGGCATCGCCGTGTACGGACTGGACCCGGTGTCGGGGGGTTGCGAGCGCGGTCTGCGCCCGGCGATGACGTTCCGCTCCTCCGTGGCGCGGACCAAGCGGGTCGCCGCGGGGGAGAGCGTGTCCTACGGGTGGACGTGGACGGCGCAGCGCCCGACGACGCTGGCGCTCGTCCCGGTCGGCTACGCCGACGGGGTGCCGCGCGGGCTGTCCGGGAACCTCTCGGTGTGGCTGGCGGGTCGGCGGCGCCCGGTGGTGGGGACCGTGTGCATGGACCAGGTGGTCGTCGACTGCGGTGACGCGGAGGTTCCCGCCGGTTCCGAGGTCGTGCTGTTCGGCCCCGGTGACCGGGGCGAGCCCACTGCCGCGGAGTGGGCCGAGGGGCTCGGCACGATCCACTACGAGGTCGTCACGGGCATGTACCGGCCGCGGGTGACGCGGACGGTGGTGGGCGGATGAGGCCGCTGTGGCAGACGCTGGCGTGGGCCGGCGGCCTCGCCGGCGCGGCGGGCGTGGTGCTCGGCGTGGTCGGTTCGCGCCGTCGCGGCGGCGAGGCCGCCGAATCCGAGGACCTCGACCAGCAGGAGCTCGGGGAGGAGGAGCTGCCGGGGAGGTCGCAGGCCTCGCGCAGCTCCACGGTCTCCACCGATGACGGCATCCCGCTGTGGACCTGGGAGTACGAACCGCCCGGTGGGGGAGCGGACGTGACCGCGGTGTTCGTCCACGGGTTCGCCCTGGACAGCCGGTCGTGGACGTTCCAGCTGCGCACGTTGGCCTCCGCGGAGGAGCCGCGGGTGCGGGCGGTGGCCTACGACCACCGCGGGCACGGCGAGTCCGGTTACGCGGGTGCCACCGGCAGCACGATCGACCAGCTCGCCGCGGACCTGGACGCGGTGCTGCGCGCGGTCGTGCCGCGCGGGCCGATCGCGCTCGTGGGGCACTCGATGGGCGGCATGGTGGTCATGGCGCTGGCCGAGCGGCGTCCGGAGCTGTTCCGCGAGCGGGTGCGCGCGGTCGCGTTCATGGGCACCGCCGCGGGCGCGCTCGAGGAGACGCGGGTGGTGCGTCCGTGGTTGTCCCGCTACAACCCGGTCTCGCGCGGTCTGACGGTGCTCGCCGACGTGCAGCCGGACCTGGTGGAATGGGTGCGTCACCGGGGTGATGCGGTGGCGCGGCGGATCACCCGCTCGCTGGCGTTCGGCGGGCGGGAGGTCGCCGCGGCCGTGGTCGACCTGGCGGCGGAGATGATCGGTTCGACCCGGGTGGAGGTCGTCACCGACTTCCTGCCGACGTTCGCCGCGCACGAGCGCACCGCCGCGCTGGCCGCGCTGGAGAGCTGCGAGGTGCTGGTGCTCAGCGGTGACGCGGACCGGCTCACGCCGTTCTCCTCCGCCGAGGCGATCGCCGGGGCCGTGCCGCACGCTCGGTTGGTGGCTGCGGAGGGCGCCGGGCACTTGGTGATGCTGGAGAGGCCCGAGCTGGTCAACGAGGAGTTGCGCCGCTTGCTGCGGCTCGCGCCCCCGCTCCGCGGGAGCGGCGCGGCGAGCGGAGCGGTCCGAGCTGAGAAGGTGACGTGCACGATGGAATCCGAGGCGAACGCGGCCGTTGCGGCGCTGGAACTGTCTACTGAGGACGCCACGTGGGAGTTCGGCCGGGAGCTCGGCGCGCGGCTGCGCGCCGGTGACCTCGTGCTGCTGGAGGGTCCGCTCGGCGCGGGCAAGACCGTGCTCACCCGCGGCATCGCGGCGGGCATGGAGGTGCGGGGGCCGATCACCTCGCCGACGTTCGTCATCGCCCGGGTGCACGATCCGGAGTCCGGTGCGGGCCCGTCGCTGGTGCACGTGGACGCCTATCGTCTGTCCTCGTTGGACGAGGTCGACGATCTTGACCTGGACACGGACCTGACCGAGGCCGCCGTGGTCGTCGAGTGGGGCGAGGGCGTGGCCGAGCGGCTCGCGGACTCGCACCTGCTGGTGCGGATCCGGCGCCGCCCGGACGACGTCCGCGAGGTGGGCCTGCACCCGCGGGGCCCCGGCTGGCAGGGCCGCGAGCTGCCCACCGCGGTGGAGGGGTGATCCCCGCCGCTCGGCGCCCCGCCGGGCGCACCGCCGCAGGGGTTCCCGCTCGCCGCGGCCGCTGTCACTCCTCGGCCTCCTCCGCCCCGATCTCCTCGGCCAGGTCCCGCGCCAGCCGCTGCATCAGCGGGATCACCTCGTCGGTGGAGATGCGGGCGATGCGTCCCTCCGGACCGCTGATGGAGATGGCCGCGCGCGCCGGGGTGTTCGGCAGCGCCACCGCGTAGCAGCGCACGCCCACTTCCTGCTCACCGTCGTCGACGGCGTAGCCCTGTTGCTGGATGCGCTCGATCTCGCTCCACATGCCGTCGACGGTGGTGACGGTGCGTTCGGTGTGCGGGCGCATGTGCGTGCGCGTGAGCAGCTGGTGCACCGGGTCGGTGGGGAGCGTGGCGAGCACGGCCTTGCCGACGGCGGTGGCGTGCGCGTCGACGCGGCGTCCGACCTCGGTGAACATGCGCATGGAGTGCTGCGAGGGCACCTGCGCGACGTAGACGATCTGGTCGCCGTCGAGCACCGCCATGTTCGAGGTCTCGCCGGTGGCCTCGGTGAGCTCGGCGAGGTAGGGGCGCGCCCACGTGCCGAGGGCGCGACTGGCGGTTTCCCCCAGTCTGATGAGCCCCGGTCCGAGGACGTAGTGGCGGGAGGGCTGCTGCCGGACGTAACCGCGGGCGACGAGCGTGCGCATGATCCGGTGGATCGTCGGCAGCGGCAGCCCGGACTTGTCGGCCAGCTCGGAGAGCGTGACCTCCCCGCCCGCGTCGGCCATGAGCTCCAGCAGTTCGAAGGTGCGCTCGACCGACTGCACTCCTCCGCCCTGCTGTGCGCGGCGCGGGTCGGTGGTCATGAGCGTCGTCCTTTCGACCGGGGGTTCGTGCTGAAGTCTATCCCGTGTTCTTCGCGACCTCGTCTGTTGCTTCGAACGCGATGTGGAAACTAACATCCACGATGCAGAAAACAAGACAGCCGTACCGCTAGAAAGTGACGGCCGCCGGCGAGGGCCGCCGGCCCGCGTGGATGCGCACGAGCGCTCCGCGCGGCACTGTGAACGCTCACCACCATCTGGCGACCCGGCAGCGAAGAGAGGTGGACATCTCATGTCTCAAGGACAGGGCGTGCGCGTGCTCGGCGCACCTGTCGAACGCGGTGACGAGATCCTGACGGCCGAGGCCCTGGAGTTCGTCGCCGGATTGCAACGGGCCTTCGGCCGGCGCCGCGCGGAGCTGCTCGAGCGGCGGACCGAGCGGCGCGCCCAGGCCGTGCGCGACGGCCGCCTGGACTTCCTCGAGGAGACCAGGCACATCCGCGAAGGTGACTGGCAGGTCGCCGAACCGCCGGCGGACATCCGCGACCGCCGCGTGGAGATCACCGGCCCCACCGACCGCAAGATGGGCGTCAACGCGCTCAACTCCGGTGCGCGCGTGTGGTTGGCCGACCTCGAGGACGCCAACACCCCGCACTGGGACAACGTCGTCTCCGGCCAGGTCACCCTCCACGACGTGGTCCGCAAGCAGATCGAGCTGACCACGCCGGAGGGCAAGCACTACGCGCTGCGGGACGACGTGCAGCACGCGGTCCCGCTGGTGCGGCCCCGCGGCTGGCACCTGGACGAGAAGCACGTGCTCGTCGACGGCGAACCCGTCGTCGGCGCGCTGCTCGACTTCGGGCTGTACTTCTTCCACAACGTCCACGAGCTGATCAGGCGGGGCAGCGGGCCGTACTTCTACCTGCCCAAGATGGAGAGCCACCTGGAAGCGCGGCTGTGGAACGACGTGTTCACGCACGCGCAGTCCGAGCTGGGCATCCCCCACGGCACGATCCGCGGGACCGTGCTCATCGAGACCTACCCGGCGGCGTTCGAGATGGAGGAGATCCTCTACGAGCTGCGCGACCACTCGGCCGGGCTGAACGCGGGGCGCTGGGACTACCTGTTCAGCGTCATCAAGACGTTCCGCGAGACCGGGCAGTACATCCTGCCGGACCGCAACAGCGTCACGATGACCGCGCCGTTCATGCGCGCCTACACCGAACTGCTCGTGCGCACCTGCCACAAGCGCGGTGCGTTCGCCATCGGCGGCATGGCCGCGTTCATCCCCACCAAGGACCCGGCGACCAACGAGAAGGCACTGGGCAAGGTGCACGATGACAAGAAGCGCGAGGCGGGCGACGGCTTCGACGGCTCCTGGGTGGCCCACCCGGGTCTGATCGGGCCGTGCTACGAGGAGTTCGACGCGGTGCTGGGCGACAAACCCAACCAGATCGACCGCAAGCGCGAGGACGTGGCGATCACCGCCGAGGACCTGCTCAACGTCGCCGCCACGCCGGGCGGCAGGACCCGCGAGGGGCTGCGCGGCGCGGTCGACGTCGGCGTCCGCTACCTCACCTCGTGGCTCGGCGGCAACGGCGCCGCGGCGATCCACAACCTCATGGAGGACGCCGCGACCGCCGAGATCTCCCGCTCCCAGGTGTGGCAGTGGCTGCACAACGGTCTCGAACTCGACAGCGGCGAGGAAGTCACCAAGGAGCTCGTCCGCGAGATCCTCGGTGAGGTGCACGAGGAGCTGCGGCAGGAGTTCGGCGAGGACGAGAACCTCGCCCAGGCCGTGGAGCTGTTCGAGCAGGTCGCCGTGGCCGACGAGTTCGCCGACTTCCTGACCCTGCCCGCCTACGAGCGCATCGACTGACGGTTTCCGGTGCGTCCCCTCCCGGTGCCGCCTCGAGCGCGGTCGGCAGCCGGGAGGGGCGCACACCCCGATGAGAAAGAGGAGAGTGCTCCCGTGGTCCGGACCTCGTTGGACCCCGCCGCCGTGGACGACCGACTCCGGCTCCTGTCTCCCGTGGACGAATCGCTCGCCCAGGCCTACCCCGGTTCCGGTGCGGCGCGGCAACCCGTGCACACCTGCTACGTGCCGGCGGAGCAGGTGGACGGCGACACCGTGCGCTCGTGGGGACGACGGGCCCTCGAGGCGATGGACGGGCACGCCCCGCGACCGGCGGAGCTGGCCGAGGTCCTCGGCATGCCGGCCGAGCTCGCCGAAGCGGTGCACCCGCGGGTGCGGCAGCGCCTGGTGGACGCGCCGCTGGAGGACCTGCGCATCGACTTCGAGGACGGCTACGGGCAGCCGGGCGACGACGCGGAGGACGCCGACGCCGCCCGCACCGCAGGAGTGGTCGCCGACTGGCTGGCCGCCGGCGCGGCACCGGCGACGTTCGGCCTGCGGGTGAAGTCCTTCGACACACCGGAGCTGCGGGCGCGTTCGCTGCGCACGCTCGACGTGTTCCTCACCGAACTGCTGGACGGGCACGGGCGGCTGCCGGACGGGTTCGTGCTCACGTTCCCGAAGATCATGGACATCTCCCAGGTGGAGGTGTTCGTCGACCTGCTGGCGCTGACCGAGCGCACCCTCGGGCTCGAGGAGGGCGCGCTGCGGTTCGAGCTGCAGGTGGAAACACCGCAGTCCATCGTGGACTCCGAAGGCCGGTTCGCGCTGCCGCGGCTGATCCGCGCCGGTGCCGGACGGGTCAGCGGGCTGCACTTCGGCACCTACGACTACACCGCCGCCTGCGGTCTGACCGCGGAGAACCAGCACATGGCGCACCGCGCCTGCGACTTCGCGCGGCACGCGATGCAGGTCTCCGCCGCGGGTACCGGGGTGTTCCTCTCCGACGGCTCCACCAACGTGCTGCCGGTCGGCGAACAGGTGCGGCACGGCTGGCGCACCCACTACGACCTGGTCCGCCGGTCCCTGCGGCACGGTTTCTACCAGAGCTGGGACCTGCACCCGGCGCAGCTGGTCACCCGCTACGCCGCGGTGTTCGCCGCGTTCCGGGAGATCGCCCCGCAGCAGGCGCAGCGGCTGGCCGACTACGTCTCCGCCGCCGACTCGGCCGTGCTCGACGAACCGGCGACCGCCCGGGCGCTCGCGGTGTCGTTCGCGCGCGCCCTGGACAACGGGGCCATCGACGCCGCCGAGGCCGAGCGGATGACCACGCTGCCCGAGCAGCGCCTCCGCGCGTTCGCTCGGTGACCCGTGTCCCCGGTGCTCCACGGAGGCTGCGAGAGCAGAGGAGGAGCACCGATGGAGCGGCGACCCGGTAGCGGTGGTCGTCGCCCGGCGGCGGTGCTCCAGCGCTTTCTGGAACGCTTCCAGGAAACGCAATTTTCATGAAAATTGTAAGTTATCCCCACGCGGATAGAGCACAATCTGTCCCCAAGGGGGCGAGTTGTCCACAGGGTGCCGGCGCGTCGGGTGGGTCCGTTGTCGGGAGGACCCGGCGTGTCGGGCGGGGTCCGCGCCCCCTCCCCGCGCACCGCGAGTGGTGCGGGGCGGACCCGGCACCCGGGCGGACCCGGTAGCCGGGTGGACCCGGCACCCGGGCGGACCCGGCACCAGGGCGGCTCAGGATCGGGCGAGCCCAGGGCCCGGCGGGATCAGGACTCGACGGTGGCCGGGTCCACGCCGCACCACTCGGTCAGCATCGCCGAGACCTCGAGCACGTCCGGCCGCTGCTCCGCGTCGGCTTCCAGGCACGCGTCCACGACGCGGGCCAGCGGCCGCGGCCACGCCCGTTGCCCGGTCAGCGGTTCCGGCGACTCGTGCAGCTGGGGGTAGTAGCGATCGCCGCTGGCGGTGCGCTCGCGGTGCGGCACGTGCGCCCACGGCGGTGCGCCGGACAGCGCCTCGTACAGCGTGACGCCGAGCCCCCACGTGTCCGCGGTGGCCGCCATCTGGTCGCCGCGGGCCTGCTCCGGCGAGAGGTAGTCGAACGTCCCCGCCGAGCTGTGCTCGCCGATGCGGCAGGCCAGGCTCAGGTCGAGCAGCACAGCGCGGCCGCCGCTGGCGACGATGTTGGACGGCTTCACGTCGAGGTGCACCCAACCGCGCTGGTGCAGGTAGGCCAGCACCGAGCACAGCTGGATGCCCAGCACGGCCACGTCCAGCGGGGCGATGTGCTCCTCGTTCGCGATGAGGTACCCCAGCGTGTTGCCGCCGAGCGTTTCGGTGATCACCACCGGCCGAGCCGGGGCGGCGTGCGTCGCGGTGATCTCGTAGCCGCGCACCAGGTGCGGGTGGGTGAGCTGGGTGAGCATGACGCCCTCGTTGCGCAGGCACCCCGCCGCCTGGTGGTCACCGGCGCGTTCCGGGCGGAGCGTCTTGCCGACGCAGCGGCAGGCGCGCTCCGCGCTCCACAGGTCGTAGACGTCGAGCCGCGTGCCGCGGCGCAGGTGCGCGACCACGCGGTAGTTCGGCGCGAGTTCCGCGCCGGGTTCGACGACGGCGCCGGCCGGTTCGGCCGGCGCGTCCTGGTCGCGCGCGTGGGAGCTGAACGAGTCGAGGAGCACCACTGGTCACCGGGAGAGCACGTCAGCGGGTGTTCTGCGGCGTGTCGTGCGGGGCCCGCTTCTCCGGGGTTTCGAGCGCGCGGTGCGGAGCGCTGCTGGAGCGGCGGCGGCGCGCGTCATCGGCCGGCCGGTGCCCGTGCCTGGCCGGGAACAGCGGTGTGAACAGCCTCGTCATGCGCGTTCACTCCTCGCCCGTCGCCGATGTTTCCCCGGTGGTTCCGCTACGATCATTGTCCGCACGAGAGGCGCCGAGGTCGAGGCCGGTGGGCATTTCCGGTGGAATCTCCGCATTCCGGAGGTCGGGTTTTCCGGAGGTTCGTCCCCGGCGTGGTGAGCAGTATCACGAGCTCGAGTCCGCGGCGAGCCGCGCGGGTGTTGCGAACCGGAATGGTCCCGATCGCCGTGACGGGGGCTGTGGTGGCGCACCGAAGTGTTGACGTTTTCAGCGCGAATCCGGCGTTGCGCCGTCAGTGATCGGTTCGCGAGCAAGCGGCACCGGTCGATGGTGCCGATGCGGAAGAAAATGTTCCGGAATCCGCGAGCCTTTTCCGCCGCCGTTCTTGGAGTTCGAGGGTGCGGGTGGCGGTGCCGCAGTTGACGCCCTGGTAGCTCTTGTCGCCGAGCTCGAGTTCCGGTGGTCCGCCCCGCAGCGGAGCCGGTCTCTTCGGGCGGGTCGGCGCAGCGTTCGCGGGGGAACGCGGCCAGGCCTTCGAGCGCGGCGGCAGCAGCCGCCCGCTGCCGACGGAGTGGGCGGCGTCGACGAGCATCCACTCGCCTCGGCGCATGAGCACGGCCAGCGCGCGCTCGTCCACTGCGGACGACTCCGGGTCAAGCACCTCATCCCACCGGTGGCTTTGTGCATTTCGCGGGAAATGTGCAAAACCACCGCCCCGACGGGACAGCAGCCGAATCCGCCCGGACGGCAACCGCGCCCGGAAGGCCGCGCAGCCGGGTCCGGCGGGAGCACCGGACCCGAGAAGCGCGAGGGCCTTGCTGCGCCGGGTGTTCCTCGTGCGCGTCCGCGTGCGGAACACCCGGCGAGCGGAGGAGCTCAGCGGAGGCCGTCGGTGGACGTCGCTCCCGTGGCGCCCTCCTGCACCTGCTGCGGGACCGCGGTCGTGGTCGTCGCTCCTTCCGCCGGTGCCTGCGGTGAGCCGGCGTCCCCGGCAGCGGGGTTCCCGGCAGCGGCCCCCTCGGCAGCGGCGCGCGGGGACGGGGCTTCCACCTCCGCGCCCGGGGAGTCGTCACCGGAGGCAGCCGCAGTGGCCGGGCCCTCGGGGGAGGTTCCACCGTCCTGCCCGGTTCCGGAGCGACCGCGGAAGCTGTTGAACAGCAGGTTCAGCAGGATCGCGACGAGGCATCCGGTGCTGATGCCCGAGTCGAGGATGGTGCGCATCCCCGACGGGAAGTTCTCGTAGAACTCGGGCGCCGCCACGGGGATCATGCCGATTCCGATCGAGCCGGAGACCACCAGCGCGTTGAACGGATCGCCGACGTCCGCCTTGCTCAGGGTCTTGATACCGCTGGCCGCCACCGAGCCGAACAGCACCAGCGCCGCACCGCCCAGCACCGGCTGCGGCACCAGCGAGATGACCGCGCCGACGACGGGGAACAGCCCCAGCAGGATGAGCACCCCACCGGCTGTTGCGACGACGAAACGGCTGCGCACGCGGGTCAACGCGACCAGTCCGATGTTCTGCGCGAACGCGCTGCAGGTGAACCCGCCGAACACCGCGCTCAGCGCGCTGCCCGCACCGTCGGCGCGCAGCCCGGCGGCGATGGTCTTCTCGTCGGCGGGTTTGTCGACGATCTCGCCCAGCGCGATCATGTCCGCGGTGCTCTCGGTCATCGCCACGAGCATGACGATGCAGATGGACAGCGTCGCGGTGAAGCTGAACGCGGGCGTGGCCAGCTCGAACGGCACCGGTAGGTTGAACACGGGGGAGTTGTCGAACGTGGTGCTGTCCACCGCGCCGAGCGGCCAGGCCACGAGCGTGCCGGCGACGAGGCCGATGAGCAGCGAGATGCGGTTCCAGAACCCCTTGAGCACGCGGTTGAGGACGACGACGAGGGTGAACGTGGCCGCGCCGAGCGCGATCTTCTGGCCCGTGGCGTAGTTCGGGGCCTCCGGGTCGTCGCCGGCGATCCAGTTGATCGCCACCGGCATCAGCGACAACCCGATCAGCGTGATCACCGTGCCGTTGACCAGCGGCGGGAAGAACCGCAGCAACCGCGAGAAGTAGGGCGCGGCGAAGAACGCGAGCACACCGGCGATGAGCACCGAGCCGTAGAGCACGGGCAGCGGGTTCCCGGACTGCTGGTCCACGATCGCCAGCATCGGTGCGACGGAGGCGAACGTGACGCCGTTGACGAACGGCAGCCGCGCTCCGATCCGCCACACGCCGATGGACTGGAGCACGGTGGCGAGACCAGCGGTGAACAGGCTCGCGGCGATGAGCAGGGCCATCTGCAGCGGCGGCAGCCCGATCGCTTCACCGACGATGAGCGGGGGTGCGACCACGCCCGCGTACATCGCCGTGATGTGCTGCACGCCGAGCGCGGTCATCCGCCACCAGGGCAGGGTCTGGTCTACCGGGTGCAGGTCGGATCTTCCGTTGCGCGAACCGCGGTTCCGCCGTGTGGTGAACAGGGCCATGGTGCCCTCCTAGACGGGTGAGGAGCAGGTGAACCGAACCGTCGACGAGTCCCGGGCCGTGGAGGGGATTCTCGCGGAATCGTCGGCAGTGCTCGTGCGAATGCGCGCGGGGCCACCGGGAAATCCCGATGGCCCCGTGGCGTGCCGCGTGCGCGCACCGATTCCCGTTCGGGAAACACCGCGGTGAGCATCCGAACCACTCCCGACAGGACCAGTGAGGAATGTGCGGATCGCAGGAGACGAGCAGGTGTTCGTCAGAAATGGTGCGCGGGGGAAGCAGCACGCTGGCCCCGAACATCCCGGCATTCCGGTGCGTTCGCCCGGGGTGCGGAGTTCGGGACGGAAATCGCGGAAAACGGTGCGCGAGGAATGTTCTCGCGCCGAATCAGAACTCGGGCAGGCTGAACCAGGCTTCCGGGGATTCCGGAACGTCGTCGCGGGTCACAGTGCCCTCGATCAACCCGTACGGGCGGTCGGCGGCGAAGAAGACCTCGTTGTCGTTCTCCAGGTCGCAGTAGGACAGATCCACGAGGAAGTGGTGCTTGTTCGGCAGCGACAGGCGCACTTCGGCGAGCTCGGAGTGCGCCTCCAGCGCCGACCGGCCCATCTCGTAGAGCGTCTGCTGCAGCGCGAGGCTGTGCGTGGTGGCGAAGGCCTCCAGCATCGTCGCGCGGATCGAGGAGAAGCTCTTGTCCCAGTCCACGTCGTTGTGCCGGTAGCGCCACCGCGCGGTGACCGCCGTGGCCAGCACGCGGTCGCTCGTCTCGGCCAGCGTGGTGTAGCGGTCCTTGGGGTAGCCCCAGAACTCGGAACCGGTGGACTTGAGCACGACGAGGTCGGACAGGCCGGAGATCACGTGCGCCTGCCCCTGGTGCAGGGTGACCGCCGTGGTGCGCTTCTCCTCGGCGCTGCGCAGGAACGAGTGGTCGTGCCCCGTGCCGCCGACGGAGATCCGCTCCCAGGGGTGCTCCTCGGCGAGGATGCGCGCGCCGGTGACGGGTTCCTGCGTGTCCACGAAGTGGTGGCCGAGGCGCAGCGCGAAGTCCTCGAGCGCACCGACCGGCTGTTCCTTGGCGAAGGCGTAGACGGTGTTCTTCTGCGTGTCGGTGGGCAGCACGTTCGTGTTGTCACCGTCGGTGTGGGCGCTGGTGAAATCGCCGCGCAGCGATGTGCTCACGGTGAGGTCGCGCATGCGGTGGCGCGGTGTGGAGCGGTCCACCGCCACCATGCGCACCTCGGCCTTGCCGTATTGGTTGTGCCCGAGTACGACACCCATCGTCGGTCAGCTCCCTCGGTAGGTGGAAAATGCGAACGGACTGAGCAGCAGGGGAACGTGGTAGTGCTGTTCGGGGTCGGTGATCCGGAAGGTGATCTGCGCCTGGGGGTAGAAGGTCGCTGTTCCCTGCCGGTCGAAGTAGTCGCCGGTGGCGAAGGTGAGCCGGTAGTCGCCGGCGTCGAGGCGGTCCGGTCCGAGGTTCCGGATCCGACCGTCGGCATCGGTTTCCCCTTCGGCGAGGAGTTTCCACTCCGAGTCCACGAGGGATTCGAGGTGGATCGCGACGCCGGCTGCGGGTTGTCCGCGCGCGGCGTCGAGGACGTGCGTGGTCACGGCGCTCATTGTTCGATCACCTTGGCCAATCGGAGTCGTGCGATCTTGCGCAGTTCTGCGGCGACCACGTCGATTTCGGTCTCCGGGTCGTTGTCCAGCCGGGAGCGCAGGATCTCGAGCAGTTCCCGCCCGCCGCGCCCGCTGGCGCACACCAGGTAGACGTGGCCGAAGCGGCGCTCGTACTCCTCGTTGCCCTCGCGCAGCGCCCGCGTCAGCTCGTCGTCGGATGTGTCCACACCGGACTGCTCGGAGCTGGAGAAGGAGCCCGCGCCCTCGGTGCGCTCCCCGATGCGGGGGTGGGACGCGAGAGCGCCGTGGACTTCCTCGTTCGACAGAGGATCTGCCGCCTCGTCGGCGGCGGCGTAGAGCTCCCTCGTGCTGCTGAACGGTCGCTGGTCGGCGATGTCGGTCGCCCAGCGGGGGACGTCCAGGCAGGCTTGCAATTGCTTGACGAGTTCCGGCCGGGGCAGACCGTTGAGTTTGGTCAGCCCCGATCCGGTGTCGGTGACAGGTGTCGACATCGCGCTCTCTCCGTTGTGCGCGGCTGAGCCGGGCGTTGTTCTCCTGTTCGAGAATTGCGCCGAGTGGCCGCGTGAAGGTTCTCCGTGCCGGTGCGGGTCAAGCTACGACCGGATTCATCCGGGTGTCAACACTTTGTTGAATCTCGTGGGCACGATGTTGTGCGCGGAGCACATCGCGTGTTGCCGCGGCGTTGCCCGCTCGTTGCCGGAAGTTGCGCGAGGCGGTGCGACGAGCCGGGAGATCCGGCGAACGTGGCCGGCGCGCCGTGCGCGGGCCCCGCGGAGCGCCTCGCGCGGGCGAGCGCTCACGCGGAGGGGGCGGGGCGCGGTTCAGTCCGCCCGGTTGAGGTAGTTGTAGACGGTGAAGCGGCTGACGCCGAGCGACCGGGCCACGGTCTCGACCGACTTGCGCAGCGTGAACGCACCGCGCTCTTCGAGCAGCCGCACGGCCCGCTGCTTGTCGGCGCGCGGCAGGTCGGGGAGCGCACCGCCGAGTTCGCGTTCGACCTGGCGGATGAGCCGGTCCAGCGCGGTGGTGATCTCCTCGCTGGGCAGCCGCACGGCGACGGCCGGAGCGCCGTCCCAGTAGAGCACGACGTCATCGGGTTCGCGCTGCTCGACGGGTACCGAGACGGCGCCGATCCGGTCGAGCAGCGGGGCGATCGCGGCGGCCAGGGGGTGCACGGCCCTCAGCTTACTGAGTCGGCTCACCGGTGTGTCCCGCGTGTCGAACACGTCGGGTGGTGACCCGGCTGTGCTGCGCGAGCATCCGCTGCGGCGGGCATCGGTGACGTGCCGACGTGCTACTGGGGGGTGCCGGATGCGGGGTCGCCGGTCGCCGGCTCCGCCTCGTCCACGGTGATCTGCAGGGTCACCCGGTTCGCGCCGGAGGTGAGCGCCGCGTGCAGCACCTCGGCCAGCGCGGGCAGCACAGTCGAGTGGTCGCCGTGGACGGCCGTGCCCAGCGGGCCGAAATCCGGGTCGAGACCCGCCGCGAGCAGGACGTCGCGGGTGTTGACGGCGTGCGCGGGCGGTTCGCCCTCGCCCTGGAAGGGCTCGGTGGTGAACTCGGCGTTCAGGATCATCGACGACCTCCTGCGGCAACCGTAACCGGCGGTTCGCGGGCGCGCCGAGGCAGGCCGCACCGCGACCGGGCCGCCGCGGTGCGGACGAATCTCCGCGATTCGGCGGAACGGGCGAAGCGCGCGGCGTTGACCGCTCCGCGCCCGCTCGCTTATTCTATCGCTGTACAAAATTTAGTTTCCGTAATACGAAAAGAGGCGTTGTCGGTGGACCCCACCCGTTTCGACGTCAACCTCTCGGTGCTCTTCACCGAGCTCGACCTGCTCGATCGTCCCGCCGCGGCCAAGGCCGCCGGTTTCGACGCGATCGAGTTCTGGTGGCCCTTCCCGGACCCGGTCCCCTCCGACCGGGAGGTGGACCGCTTCGTCCGCGCCGTCGAGGATGCCGGGGTTTCCCTGGTCGGGTTGAACTTCTTCGCCGGGGACATGCCGGGAGGCGACCGCGGCGTGCTCTCGCAGCCCGCCCGCGCGCAGGAGTTCCGCGACAACATCGACGTCACCGTCGACATCGGCAAGCGGCTGGGCTGCCGCGCGTTCAACGCGCTGTACGGCAACCGCGTGGAGGGCGTCGACCCGGCCGAGCAGGACGCGGTGGCGACCGAGAGCCTCGTGCGCGCAGCCGAGTCCGTGGGCGAGATCGACGGGACCGTGCTCGTCGAGCCCGTGAGCGGGACCCCGTCCTACCCGCTGCACACCGCGGGCGACGCCGTGGCCGCCATCGAGCGCGCGCGTGCCCGGGGCGTGCACAACGTGCGCCTGCTGCTGGACATCTACCACCTGGTGGTCAACGGCGACGACCCGTCGCGCGCGGTGCGCGACCACGGCCGCCACATCGGCCACGTGCAGATCGCCGACGCGCCCGGGCGCAACGAACCGGGCACCGGGTCGATCGATTTCGCCCGGCACTTCCGGGAGCTCGACGACCTCGGCTACACCGGCCACATCGGACTCGAGTACAAGCCGAGCGGGGCCAGCACCGACAGCTTCACCTGGATCAAGTGAGCGACCGCAGGGTAGCTGTTGCGCAGGGCCAGGCTTTGCCGGACCAGCGGTCGTGAACCGCTCCGTTCGCCACCACTGCGGAAGCAGCATCCGCAGCAACGGCACATCCCGCGCGCACAACAGCGCTGAGGAACATCAGGAGGGACCGAATTGAGCCGCATCGGATTCATCGGGCTGGGCATCATGGGTGGCCCCATGGCGGCGAACCTCGTCGCCGCCGGCCACGAGGTCGTCGGCCACAACCGCAGCCGGGCCAAGGTCGACCGGTTGGTGGAGCAGGGCGGCACGGCCGCCTCCAGCATCGCGGAGGCGGTGCGCGGGGCCGACGTCGTGATCACCATGCTGCCCGACTCGCCGGACGTGGAAGAGGCGGTGACCGGTGAGGACGGCGTGCTCGCGCACGCCCGGCCGGGCACGCTGCTCGTCGACTGCAGCACCATCCGGCCCGACGTGGCGCGCCGGGTCGACGAGGCCGCCGCTGACAAGGGCGTGCGCGTTCTCGACGCGCCCGTCAGCGGCGGAGAGCCGAAGGCCATCGACGGAACCCTGTCCATCATGGCCGGTGGCAGCGAGGAGGCCTTCGCCGCCGCGCGGGAGCTGCTCGACGTGGTCGGCTCGACCATCGTGCACGTCGGCCCCGCCGGTGCCGGGCAGACCGTGAAGGCCGCCAACCAGCTCATCGTCGCGGGCAACATCGGCCTGCTCGCCGAGGCGCTGGTCTTCCTCGAGTCCTACGGGGTCGACACCAAGGCGGGCCTGGAGGTCCTCGGCGGCGGCCTGGCCGGCAGCACGGTGCTCGACGCCAAGGGCACCAAGATGCGCGATCGCGAGTTCGGACCGGGATTCCGGCTGGAGCTGCACCACAAGGACATGGGCATCGTGCAGGCCGCGGCCCGCGAGGCCGGGTTGACGATCCCGCTGGGTTCGCTGGTCAGCCAGCTCGTCGCGGCGGCGAACGCGCAGGGCGACGGGGCGCTGGACCACTCCGGCCTGCTGCGGCAGGTCACCCGCCTGAACGGCCGGGAGTGACCGCCCCGCGCACGCCTCCGGCCGGACCGCGGCCGGCGAGACCAACCGCAAGGTCGCGGGTGGCGGCCGAGTAGCCGCCAAGCGTTCCACCGCCACCCGCTCCCACTGGTGCGGGCCGAAGCGCCGCACCCGAGAGGAAGTCTCACATGATCCCAACAGTCCCCGCCATGCGGGCCGTCGTGGACGTGCTGGAGTCCGAGGGCGCGAGCACGGTGTTCGGCTGCCCGGGAGCGGCGATCCTGCCCCTGTACGCGGAGCTGGAGCACAGCCCGATCCGCCACCTCGTGGTGCGGCACGAGGAGGGCGCCACGCACATGGCCGACGGGTGGTCGCGCACCACCGGTGGAGTGGGCGTGGCGATCGGGACCTCCGGCCCGGCCGGGACGAACATGATCACGGGTCTGTACACGGCGCAGGCCGACTCGATCCCGATCGTGTGCATCACCGGGCAGGCGGTCTCCTCGAAACTGCACCAGGAGGCCTTCCAGGCCGTGGACATCGTCGAGGTCGCCCGCCCCGTCACGAAGTGGGCGGTGCGGGTCAACGAGGCCGCGCAGGCGCCGTGGGCCTTCCGCGAGGCCTTCCGCATCGCGCGGTCCGGCAGGCCCGGCCCGGTGCTGATCGACCTGCCGCTGGACGTGCAGAAGCAGCACATCCCGTGGGACTCCGGTGTGGACGCTCCGCTGCCGGTCCCCGCGGTGCCCCCGCACCCGCCGCGGGTGGGCAGGGCGCTGGACATGCTGCTCGAGTCGGAACGCCCGCTGCTGCTGGCCGGCGGCGGCGTCGTCGGTGCGGAAGCGTGGGGGGAACTGCGCGAACTCGCCGAACTGCTCGGCATCCCGGTGCAGGTGACGCTCATGGGCAAGGGATCCTTCCCCGAGGACCACGAGCTGTTCGCCGGCATGGCCGGGATCCAGACGGCGCACCGCTACGGCAACGAATCGATGCTGGAGTCCGACCTCGTGCTGGCGCTCGGCGCGCGGTTCGGCGACCGGCACACAGGTGATGTCGACGTCTACCGCGGTGAGCGGCGGTTCATCCACGTCGACATCGAACCCACCCAGCTCGGCAAGGTCTTCGGGCCGGACCTGGGCGTCGTGTCGGACACCCGGTTGTTCCTGCAGGAGATGCTGCGGCAGGCGCGGGAGCGCGCGGCAGCGCCCGACTTCCGCGGGTGGACCGCCCGCGTCGGCGAGCTCAAGCAGGCGCTGATCCGACCGGACGACTACGACGAAGTGCCGATCAAGGCCCCGCGCGTGTTCCGCGAGCTCAACGACCTGTTCGGTCCGGAGACGTACTTCGTGACCGCGATCGGGCTGTACCAGATCTGGTCCGGGCAGTTCCAGCGCACGCAGCTGCCGCGGCGCTACCAGGTGTGCGGGCAGGCGGGTCCGCTGGGCTGGGAGGTGCCCGCGGCGATCGGGGTGAAGTCGGCCGAGCCGGACGCCGAGGTGGTGGCCGTGGTGGGCGACTACTCCTTCCAGTTCCTCGTGGAGGAGCTGGCGGTCAGCGCCCAGTACGACGTCCCGTTCGTCATCGTCATGCTCAACAACGAGTACCTGGGCCTCATCCGGCAGGCCGAGGGCGACGGCTACGCGATGAACACCGAGGTCGACCTGCACTACGACGAGTACGGCACCGACAACGTGGCGATCATGGAGGCCTACGGCTGCACCGGCCGCCGCGTGCGCGACCCCGGTGAGCTGACCGAGTCGATCGAGTGGGCCCGCAAGGCGGCCCGCGAGACGAGCCGTCCGGTGCTCGTCGAGGTGATGATCGAGCGGGAGGCCGACACGGCCCGCGGTGGCCGCATCGACGGGCTCATCGAGCCGGAGCCCGTCCCGTTCCCCGAGGGGGTCCCCGAGTCCGGTGGTACCGGCCGGGCTGGGCAGGAGGTCGGCGCGTAACGCGCGGCACCTGCAGCCACCCCTTCCGCAGGCCGGGGGTATCGGGTGGAATGGGCCCGGAACCCCCAGTGTTGCCCGTCGAGCGAGCCGGGCGTCTCGGCGGGCAACACACCCCATCGTCGTGATGACGGGAGCTGCTCCGTGGCAGTGCTGATCGCACCGGACAAGTTCAAGGGCTCGCTGCCCGCGCCGGAGGTGGCCGAAGCGGTCGCGGCGGGCCTGCGCCGGGTGCGCCCGGAACTGGGGGTGCGCATCGCACCGGTCGCCGACGGCGGTGACGGCACGGTGCGCGCGGCGGTCGCCGCCGGGTACCGGCCCGTTCCGGTGCGGGTCACCGGCCCGGTCGGCGAGCCGGTGGACACCGAGATCGCCGTGCACGGGTCGACCGCCGTGGTGGAGATGGCCACGGCCTCCGGACTGGCCATGCTCGACCCGGCCGAGCTGGCGCCGATGGCCGCGCACAGCACCGGCACGGGCGAGGCGGTCCGAGCGGCGCTGGACGCGGGCGCGCGCACCGTGGTGCTCGGCGTGGGCGGTTCGGCCAGCACCGACGGGGGAGCCGGCGTGCTCGCCGCGCTCGGCGCGCGGATCACCGATGCCGAGGGGAGGGACGTGCCGCCCGGCGGGGCGGGGCTGCGTGAGGTCGCGGCGGTTGATCTGTCCACGCTGGATTCCCGTCTGCCCGGGACGGACATCGTGCTGGCCTCCGACGTGAACAACCCGCTGCTCGGCGAACGCGGCGCGGCGCACGTCTACGGCCCGCAGAAGGGCGCCGACGACGAGCAGGTCGACCGGTTGGACGCGGCGCTCGGCCGCTGGGCGAGCGCGCTGCGGCGGGCGGGCGGACGCGACGTGGCCGCCGAGCCCGGGGCGGGCGCGGCCGGTGGCGTCGGCTTCGCGGCGCTGTCGGCGCTCGGTGCGCGCATGCGCCCGGGAGTGGACGTGGTCCTGGAACTGGTCGACTTCGCCGGGGGCCTGCGGGACGCCCGGCTCGTCATCACCGGTGAGGGCTCGCTGGACGAGCAGACGCTGCACGGCAAGGGGCCCGCCGGCGTGGCGCAGCAGGCGCGCGCCGCCGGTGTCCCGGTCGTCGCTGTCGCGGGCGTGTGCTCGCTGCCGCCCGAGCGGTTGCGCGCGGCCGGGTTCGCCGGTGCGTACGCGTTGGCCGACATCGAACCCGAGGAGCAGCGGTGCCTGGAGCACGCGGCGGAGCTGCTGACCGAGCTCGGGGAGAAGCTGGCCCGCGACCACGGCCTGTGAGGGCCCGCTGCGCCGGGGTTTGCCGTCCGCCGCGAGGGCGGAGCTTGACCGGCGCGCGAACAAGCATCAACATTCTGTTGAAACCGAGGAAGGAGTTCCAGTGGCGACGTCGACCCCCGGCACCCCGGACACCGTGTTCCGCGCCCCGCGGATGATCACCCCGGACGGCGAAGCAGCGGGCAGCGTGGCGGTGCGCGACGGCACCATCACCGCTGTCGACGCGCTCGACGCCCGGTGGGGCGGCGGGCACGAGATCGCCCTCGGGGCGGACGAGGTGCTGCTGCCCGGGCTCGTCGACGCCCACGTGCACGTCAACGACCCCGGCCGCGCCGAGTGGGAGGGGTTCCCCACCGCCACCCGCGCCGCCGCGGCCGGTGGCATCACGACCATCCTCGACATGCCGCTGAACAGCATCCCGCCGACCACGAGCGGCGAGGGGCTCGCCACCAAGCAGCGGTCGGCCACCGGCGCGGTGCACGTCGACGTCGGCTTCTGGGGCGGTGTCGTGCCCGGCAACGTCGCCGAACTGCGCGGTCTGCACGAGGCGGGCGTGTTCGGCTTCAAGGGCTTCCTGCTGCACTCCGGCGTGGACGAGTTCCCCGGGCTGACCGAGGACGACCTGGAGAAGGCCATGCAGGAGCTGGCCCGGCACGACGCCCTGCTGATCGTGCACGCCGAGGACGCCCACACCGTCGAGCACGCACCGCGGGCCTCCGGCAGGGGCTACCGGTCGTTCCTCGACTCGCGCCCGGAATCCGCGGAAGTCACCGCGATCTCCCGCGTCCTCGAGCTCTCCCGGCGCACCGGGTGCCGCGTGCACATCGTCCACCTCGCCGCGGCCGGCGCGCTCGACGAGCTGGCGCGGGCGCGGGCCGAGGGCGTGCCGGTCACCGTGGAGACCTGCCCGCACTACCTGTCGTTCTGCGCCGAGGAGATCCCCGACGGCGCCACCGCGTTCAAGTGCTGCCCGCCGATCCGCGACGCGGCCAACCGCGAACGGCTCTGGCAGGGGCTGCACGAGGGGGTCGTCGACTACGTCGTCACCGACCACTCGCCCTGCGTGCCCGAGCTGAAACTGCTGGACACCGGCGACTTTGGCGGCGCGTGGGGCGGGATCGCCAGCCTGCAGGTGAGCCTGCCGGCCGTGTGGACCCAGGCCCGCGCCCGCGGGCACGACCTCTCGCGGGTGGTGCGCTGGATGGCCACCGAGCCCGCCCGGGTGCTCGGCGTGCCGCGCAAGGGCGCGATCGCACCGGGCAACGACGCCGACCTGTGCGTGTTCGCCCCCGAGGAGGCCTTCGTCGTCGACGCGCGGGAGTTGAACCACCGCAACCCGGTCACCGCCTACGACGGGCGTCCGCTGGCCGGGAGGGTGCACCAGACGTGGCTGCGCGGCCGGCGCGTCCACGGCGACCGCGAGCGCACCGCCCCCGAACCGAGCGGGCGGCTGCTGCGCCGCGACGGGTGAGCCGCGCCGAGCGGTCCGACCTCCCCTCGGCTGGGCCGCACCGGGGACCGCTCGCGCACCGGGTGAGCGGAGCGGGTGGCGGGCCGAGGACCTCATCGCGCGGTGGCCGCTGGCCGGCACCGCGGAGCTCACCCGGAGCCGGGCGGGTGAGCAGGCGGGTCGCCCGGGGCGGAGAGCCGTCCCGGGCGACCCGTGTACCCGTGGTGACCAGCACTGAAGTACGCTGAGTAGCCGTGCTCGTCATCGCGTTGGACACAGCGACCCCCGCGGTCACCGCCGGGCTCGTCGAGCTCGGTGACACCCCGCGCCGCCTCGCCGCGCGGATCACGGCGAACCCCCGTGCGCACGGCGAACTGCTCGTGCCGCACCTGGTCGACGCCGCCGCCGAGGCCGGCTGCGAGCTGTCCGCGGCCGACGCGGTGGTCGTCGGCTCCGGGCCGGGCCCGTTCACCGGGCTGCGCGTGGGCATGGCCACCGCCGCCTCCCTCGGCGAAGCGCTGGGCGTGCCCGTGCACCCGGTGTGCAGCCTCGACGCGATCGCCCGCAGCTCCTCCGGCGCGTGCCTGGTCGCGACGGACGCGCGGCGCAAGGAGGTGTACTGGGCGGCCTACGACACCGCGCAAGCCCGGGTCGACGGCCCGCACGTGCAGCGGCCCGCGGACGTCCCCGTCGCCGCCCGCGCGGCCGAGCACGCCGTCGGCGAGCTCCTCGGGGAGAAGGCCGCCGAGCTGGAGGCCCCCGCGGGGGTCCGCCTCCTCGAGAGCTCCGGCCCCACCCCGGAGGGGCTGGTGGCGGCCGCGACGAGCCTGCGCAGCGGTGCCGAACCGGATCCGCTGGTGCCGCTGTACCTGCGGCGCCCGGACGCGGCCGAACCCGGGGCGCGCAAGCGCGTCGCGCCCGGGAGGGCCGCCCGGTGACCGGCGCGGACGTGACGGTGCTGCGGCTGCGGCGCAGCGATCTGCGCCGCTGCGCCGTGCTGGAGCAGGAGCTGTTCCCCGGGGACGACCCCTGGGCGAAGGAGATGTTCGAGTCCGAGCTCAACCAGGGGCACTACTACCTCGGCGCCTACGACGCCGACGACCGGCTCCTCGGCTACGCCGGCCTCGCCCTGCTCGGCTCCGGTGACGGCGCGGAGGCCGAGGTGCACACCATCGGTGTCGACCCGCACGAGCAGGGGCGCGGGGTGGGGACGGCCCTGCTGCGGGCCCTGCTGGAGCGGGCGGACGAGCGGGGCGCCGCCACGTTCCTGGAAGTCCGCACCGACAACGAGGCGGCGATCGGCATGTACCGGGCGCACGGCTTCGAGATCGTCGGCACGCGGCGGCACTACTACCAGCCGTCCGGTGCGCACGCCTACACCATGCGGCGCGAGCGGGTCGCCGGTGCGCAGGACGCGAGGGAGGAAGCGGGATGACGGATCGGATCGTGCTCGGGATCGAGACCTCGTGCGACGAGACCGGCGCGGGGCTCGTCCGCCTCGGCGCGGACGGTTCGGTGGAGCTGCTCGCCGACGCGGTCGCGTCCAGTGTGGACGAACATGCCCGTTACGGCGGTGTCGTCCCGGAGATCGCCAGCCGCGCCCACCTGCAGGCGATGACGCCGATGGTGCGCCGCTGCCTGGAACAGTCCGGGCAGCGGCTCTCCGATGTGGACGCGATCGCGGTGACCTCCGGGCCGGGGCTGGCCGGGGCGCTGATGGTCGGCGTGGCCTCGGCGAAGGCCTACGCCGCGGCGCTCGGCGTCCCGCTGTACGGGGTGAACCACCTCGCCGGGCACGTGGCCGTCGACGCGCTCGAGCACGGCGCCCTGCCGGAGCGGTGCCTGGCCCTGCTCGTCTCCGGCGGGCACACGCAGCTGCTGCTCGTGGAGGGCATCGCGCACAAGATCACCGAGATCGGCTCCACGATCGACGACGCCGCCGGCGAGGCCTACGACAAGGTGGCCCGGGTGCTGGACCTGCCGTACCCGGGCGGGCCGCCGATCGACCGGTGCGCCCGGGAGGGCGATCCGCGCGCGATCGACTTCCCGCGCGGGCTGACCGGCCCGCGCGACGCGCGGTTCGACTTCTCGTTCTCCGGTGTGAAGACCTCCGTGGCCCGCTGGGTGGAGGGCGAGCAGGCCGCGGGCCGCGAGGTCCCGCTGGCCGACGTCTGCGCCTCGTTCCAGGAGGCGGTGGCCGACGTGCTCACGAGCAAGGCGGTGCGCGCCGCCGCGGAGCACGACGTGGACACGCTGGTGATCTCCGGTGGTGTCGCGGCGAACTCGCGCATCGCCGGGCTCGCCCGGGAGCGCTGCGAGCGGGCCGGACTGCGGCTGCGCGTGCCCCGGCCGCGGCTGTGCACCGACAACGGCGCGATGATCGCGGCGCTGGGCGCGCACGTGCTCGCCGCGGACGCCGAGCCGTCCCCGCGGGGGCTGTCGGCCGATCCGGGCCTGCCCGTGGAGACCATCGTCGCGCGCTGAGGGAAGGATTTCTCCAGTGATGTGCTGGAGCCGCCCGTCGGCGTGGCCTGCGGTGGACCGCCGCTGCATGTGGAACGTACGTGCAGACTGCCGCCCTCGCCTCCGGTGGTCCGGCGCGGCCTGCACACTGAGCGCGTGCGAACGATCAGCGTGGTGCTCGCCGGCCTCGTGCTGGCCGCGGCGGTCGTGTGCCTCCTCCCGTGCGCCTGGGTGCTGCTGCGGGTCCGCGGGCGGCTGCGCAGCCCCGGCGACGTCCCGCCCACGACGCACGCCCTCGTGCTCGGCGCGGGAGTGCGCAGCGACGGCCGGCCCAGCCTCATCCTGCGCGGGAGGCTGGAGACCGCGCTGGACCTGTGGAACCGGGGCGCGGTGCGCCGCGTCGTGGTCAGCGGAAGCCCGGTCTCGCGCGGGCACAGCGAACCCCTCGTGATGCGCGATCACCTCGTCGCGCGCGGTGTGCCGCCCGCGGCGATCATCCCCGACGAGTCCGGTGTGGACACGTGGCGCTCGTGCCTGCACGCGGCGCGGGAGCTGGGGCTGGAGTCGGTGACCGTCGTCACCACGGGGTTCCACCTGCCGCGCTCGGTGGCGCTGTGCCGCCGAGCGGGCATCGAGGCCTGGGGGGTGGGGCACGACGCCGCGGCCGCGGGGCTGCGGCGCGTCGCGGCCCGCGGTGCCCGCCGGGAGGTGTTCGCCCTGATCAAGGCCTTCTGGTGGCGGCGCCGAGCGCGGTGAGCGCCGGAGCCGGTGGCCGCGCGGATCGGTGGCCGCTGCCCGGCCGCACCGGTCCGTCATGGTCAGCGGCGAAACCGCTTCCTCGCCATGTGCGCAGGCCGGCCGCGGTGCGAGCCCGTCCGCGGCCCCCTCAGTAGCGCGGCCGGGGACCGGAGCGGGTTGGGGGTCCGGTCGGCCCCGGCGGGCGGGACGGACGGGGGCGGCGTTCCCACGGGCGACTCGCGGGTTTGGTGCGGGCAGCCATGTGGGTGAACCTAGGGGACCGGGACGGCTCGGGGGAAATTCGCAGGGGCTGCGGTGACATTTCACGCATGCCGATCTGCCTGCGAAGATCACGCAACGTGGATCACCTGTTACCGCTCTCGACGGCTGTGCGCACGGGCTTCACCGCGCCGGGTGGGCGAGTGGGGGTCGCGCGGGCGGCGGCGCGGTAGCGTTGCGGCATGCGCGGCCCCGCCGTCGCCGAGGGCGCCGGCGCGCGGGTGAGCGCGGGCCGGGAGCGGGGTCGGCCGCTGCGCCGGGCTCGCCCGGCCACCGCTTCGAGCGAAAACGCGGGGTTCGCCGGCGGCGGTAGTTGAGTACTGGCACTCGTGTCGGTAGAGTGCTAGACGAACGGCGCCGGAGCGCCCCGGCACCCGCGACGGCGGGGAGCCACGGTAGCCGTCGTGAATCCAGCCAATGCTTTGAAGGCCCCAGAAGGTGGAGGTCACACCGTGGCGAGCATCAAGCCGCTTGAGGACAAGATCGTTGTCCAGGCGAGCGAGGCCGAGACGACGACCGCGTCCGGCATCGTGATCCCGGACACCGCCAAGGAAAAGCCCCAGGAGGGCAAGGTACTGGCTGTCGGTCCGGGGCGGATCGACGAGAAGGGCAACCGCATCCCGCTGGATGTCAACGAGGGTGACGTCGTCATCTACTCGAAGTACGGCGGCACCGAGGTCAAGTACAACGGGGAGGAGTACTTGATCCTCTCCGCCCGCGACGTGCTGGCCGTCGTCAACTGAAGCCGAGCACCGTGCGAGTGATGCCGCCCCGGAGGTCCCCGAGCGGGATCACCGGGGCGGTTCGCGTGCGTCAATCCGCAACCGCTCTTCCACGCGAAAAGGCTGAAACACATGGCTAAGCAGATCAGCTTCGACGAGCACGCCCGCAAGGCGCTCGAAAGCGGAGTCAACCAGCTCGCCGACGCCGTCAAGGTGACCCTCGGTCCCCGCGGTCGGCACGTCGTGCTGGACAAGCAGTTCGGCGGGCCGCAGGTCACCAACGACGGCGTGACCATCGCTCGGGAGATCGAGCTCGAGGACCCGTACGAGAACCTTGGTGCGCAGCTGGTCAAGAGCGTCGCCACCAAGACCAACGACGTGGCCGGTGACGGCACCACGACGGCCACCGTCATCGCCCAGGGCATGGTCCGCGAGGGCCTGCGCAACCTGGCCGCCGGTGCCAACCCGGCTTCCCTGAACGCCGGCATCGAGGCGGCCGCCGACGCGGTCGTCGAGGAGCTCAAGGCCAAGGCCACCCCGGTCAAGGGCCGCGACAACATCGCGCAGATCGCCACCGTGTCCTCGCGGGACGAGAACATCGGCGCGCTGGTCGGCGAGGCGATGGAGCGCGTCGGCGAGGACGGCGTGGTGACCATCGAGGAGTCCTCCTCGCTGGCCACCGAGCTCGAGGTCACCGAGGGCCTGGAGTTCGACAAGGGCTACGTCTCGCCGCACTTCGTCACCGACGCCGAGCGGCAGGAAGCGGTGCTGGAGGACCCGCAGATCCTGCTGCACCAGGAGAAGATCTCCAACATCCAGGAGATGCTCCCGCTGCTCGAGCAGATCGCGCAGGACAACAAGCCGCTGCTGATCATCGCCGAGGACGTCGAGGGCGAGGCGCTGTCGACCCTGGTCGTCAACGCCGCGCGCAAGACGTTCCGCGTGGTCGCGGTGAAGGCCCCGTACTTCGGTGACCGCCGGAAGAACTTCCTGGCGGACCTGGCCGTGTCCACCGGTGCGCAGGTCGTCTCCCCGGACGTCGGCATGAAGCTCTCCGAGGTCGGCCGCGAGGTGCTGGGCAGCGCCCGCCGCGTCACCGTGACCAAGGACAGCACCACCATTGTGGACGGTCGCGGCAACGCCGACGACGTGCGCGGCCGCACCGAGCAGATCCGCAAGGAGGTCGAGGCCAGCGACTCCGACTGGGACCGCGAGAAGCTGCAGGAGCGGCTGGCGAAGTTGGCCGGCGGCGTGGCGGTCCTCAAGGTCGGCGCGGCCACCGAGACCGAGCTCAAGGAGCGCAAGTCCCGCATCGAGGACGCCGTTTCCGCGGCCAAGGCCGCCGCGGAGGAGGGCAGCGTCCCCGGCGGTGGTTCCTCGCTGATCCACGGCGCCAAGGTGCTGGAAGGCGACCTGGGCAAGACCGGCGACGAGGCCACCGGCGTCCGCCTGGTGCGCTCCGCGCTGGAGTCCCCGCTGTTCTGGATCGCGCACAACGCCGGCCACGAGGGCGCCGTCGTGGTCTCCCGCGTGCGCGACATGGAGTGGGGCTCCGGCTTCAACGCGGCCGAGGAGACCTTCGGTGACCTGGTCAAGCCGGGCGTGGTGGACCCGCTGAAGGTGACCCGTTCGGCCGTGTCCAACGCCGCCTCGGTGGCGCGGATGCTGCTGACCACCGAGAGCGCGGTCGTGGACAAGCCCGAGGAGGAGGACAACGAGGGCGGCGGTCACGGCCACGGCCACTGATCACGCCTCGTTCCCGCTCGACTTCGAGCGCTCCCCGATCCCGGCGGCCCCGGTGGGCCGCCGGGATCTTTTTTCGCCGCGGCGCGCTCGCGCGCCGCGGGCGTCCAGCTGCAGTGGCAACTGCACGTGCACCGGTGCGCTCGGACGGCGCTCGGCGCGGTGCGTCCCGCGGGGTCGCGCACCGGTGTCCGCGGGAGCACCGCACCTGCCGCGCGACCATTGAGCAGGGCCCGGCAAGCAGGTCCCCGCCTGTCAGGCCCCCGGGGGAGCACCTCGGGCGGCGGGGCCCCGCGCAGAAGGACTCCGGGCAGCCCGTGCCTGCCCGGAGTCCTTTCCGTCCGGTGTGGAGTTGTCGTGCGCGTGCGGTGGATGGCGCCCCTCGTCTGCGCGCGCTGTGCGCACTGCCATTCACCGCTGCCCGCGGGCGCGCGTGGTGGCGAACACCAGCGTCAACTCACCAACTGGGTCACGTCGTGCTCGGGCACCGCCTGCTGGGGCACCTCGGGAATCTCCTGCTGCTGACCTCCCTGCTGGGGGATCTCGTGCTGGGTCATCTGGTGCTGGCGCTTGCGGGCCTTGATGATCATCTCGCGTTCCGATTCGGACAAACCGCCCCAGATGCCGTACGGCTCCTGCACTCTCAGGGCGTGGTTTCGGCACTGCGCGATCACTGGGCAGCGTTGGCACACTTCTTTGGCCTTGGCCTCGCGGCGCGCGCGTGCCGGGCCGCGCTCGCCGTCCGGGTGGAAGAAGTACGCGCTGTCCATTCCGCGGCAGGAACCCCGTATCTGCCAGTCCCAGATATCAGCATTGGGTCCTGGAAGACGTCGAGTGTCCGCCATTGCGACAACCACCTCCTACTGGTGGGTTCCCCTCCCTGTCGGGCGCTGCCCGACCTCGCGAGATCCACCGTAAAACCGCGTCAAAGGTTGTTCAAGCATAATCGAGCCAAATATTGGTCAATCAAGCGAGTGGTGTCCGTTCGTGGGTGCTTGTCGCGGTTGCCTCGACTGAGTTGCTCTCGGCGTGCTAGAGCCGGAGCATGTCCCGCGTGATGACACGGCCGGAACGTGAGTACGACTCCGACGCCTCCCCGTCCCAGCCGGCCGAGCGCGAAGCGGCGCAGGTCGACGAATCCGATTCGCCGGAAGGGGCGGACACCGCGCGGCGGCGTTCAGCGCAGGGCGGCGAGCCGGAGGGCGAGCGGTCGCGTTCCGATGCGGACGAGTCGGCGGGGAAGTCCCCGCAGCAGCCCCGCCTGACGGTCGCCGCCGTCGCGCGCCGGCTCGGCGTCGCGCCGGCCACGCTGCGCACGTGGGACCGCCGCTACGGGCTCGGGCCCAGCGAGCACGCGAGCGGGCGGCACCGCCGCTACGCACCCGAGGACGTCGCGCGGCTGGAGCAGATGCAGCGCGCGCTGCTGCGCGGTGCCTCCCCGGCCGAAGCCGCGCGGTTCGCGCGCAGCGTCGACATCGACCCGAGCGATCCCGCCGACGCGGTCCGCGCGGAGCCGAGGTCGGGTGGCCGCGAACCGGTGCTGCACTCCGGGGTGCTCGACGACGGGCCCGTGGAGCAGCTCGACACCACCAGCACCGGCGGGCAGGGGCTGCGCCTGGCGGGGGCGGGTCCGCGCGCCCGCGGCCTGGGGCGCGCCGCGCTGGCGCTGGACGCCTGGGCGGCGCAGGGGCTGCTCCGCGAGGCGATCGACGCCGACGGCGTGGTGTCCACGTGGGAGGGGGCGCTGCGCCCGGTGCTGCGCGCGATCGTGGAGCGGCGGCAGCGCACCGGAAGCGGCATCGAGGCGCAGCAGCTGCTGGTGGACTGCGCCTCGACGGCGCTGCGCGCGGTCATCGCCGCTGCGCCGGAGCCGGTCACCCCTCGTCCCGTCGTGCTGGCTCCCGTGCCCGGCGAACCGCAGGGGCTGGAGTTAGTTGCGCTGGCCGCGGCGCTGTCGTCCGGGGGCGTGGGGCAGCTGCTGTTCGGCGCGGGAGTGCCGCGCGAGGGGCTGTGGGCGGCTGTGCGCCGGGCGGCTCCGGCGGCGGTGGTCCTGTGGGCCGACCAGCCGCACTACGCCTCGTCCCGGTTGCTCGCCGAGGTCCCCGCCACCCGGCAGAAGGCGCGGCTGTTCGCCGCCGGGGCCGGGTGGTCCACCGCGGAGCTCGCGGGTGGCACCGAGCACGTGGAGTCGCTGCGGGCCGCTGCCGACCGGGTCTCCGAGACGGTTCTCGCTTGATGTGACACAAATCACAATAACCGCTCTCATGTCGTACGAACGAGCGACAACAGGCCCCGAAAATACGTGCGAACGAGTGAGGATCGCAGGTAATCGGCTTGTGGGCGATCATGCGCCGGCGACGGGCGGCGCGATCGCGGGGGCGCGCTCTCCCGCGGCGGAGGGCCTCGAGGCGCGCGATGGACGAATTCGCCACCGGATCGGGTCAAGGTTTCCCGACCTCCCGGCGATAAGGGGAGGTGGAACGTCACTCGCCTGCAGGAAGGAGTTCCCGTGACGACGGTCCTGATCTGCGATGACCGACGGAGCGTCCGGGAAGGACTCACCCGCGTCATGTCCGCGGTGCCCGGGGTCAGCCGTATCGACTGCGTCGCTCACGGCGACGAGCTGCTCGCGCGCTACTCCCGGCAAGCTGTGGACGTGGTGCTCGTGGGGACTCAGCGCGCGGTGCCCAACGGCGTGGAAGCCACGCGGCGGCTCGTCTCGGCGCACCCCCAGGCCAATGTGATCGTGTTCGGTGCGCCGGACGACGCGGCGAGCATCGCCGCGGCGATCGCGGGAGGTGCGCGGGGCTACCTGCGTTGGGACGCCTCCCGTCCGGAACTGGTCGCGGCGCTCGCGCACACGCTCGCGAGCACCTCGGTGCCCACGCCGCGGCAGCCTTCCGACCCGGGCGTGCAGCTGACCGAGCGCGAGCTCCAGGTGCTGCGCGGCATGAGCCAGGGCAAGAGCAACGGCCAGATCGGCCGCGAGCTCTACTTGTCCGAGGACACGGTGAAAACGCACGCGCGGCGCTTGTTCCGCAAGCTCGGCGTGCGTGATCGCGCGCAGGCGGTGGCGCACGGCTTCCGGCGCGGTCTGGTGGCCTGAGAGCCCGCTCCTCGCCCTCGCGCTACTTGCGGAGGAGGTCGAGGAGCAGGCTCTGACGTGCCAGTGACCCGGCCGGGCGAAGCAGGTCCCACCGACCGGCCGGAGCCGCGCTCCTCGTGCGGCGACGGGCGTCCCCGAACCGCGAGGGGGCGCGTGCTCGGGAGTGGTTCCCGGCTGCCGCTTCGCGGTCCGCGCCGCTGTTGCCGGTGGTGCTGCCGCTGTTGCGGGTGGTGCTGGCGCCCGCTCGAAGCGTTCGCACCGGAGGTGGTTGCTGCGTCGGGGGCAGCGGCCGCTCCGGGAGGGCAGTGCCGGCGAGCGCCGTTTCCGAGGGCGCCGGGTCCGAGGGCGCCGTGTCCGAGGGCGCCGTGTCCGAGGGCGCCGTGTCCGAGGGCGCCGTGTCCGAGGGCGCCGTGTCCGAGGGCGCCGTGTCCGAGGGCGCCGGGTCGGGGAGCGCCTGTCCGCGGGCGCTGGTTCGGCCTGCCGCGAGCCCGGTGCGGCGCGAGCGGCCGGGGCAGTGCCGGAGTCTCGCCGCGCACCGTGCGCGGGCACCGGAGCGACCACCGGGCGGCCAGAGGTCACCGGTCTGCCGGTGCTTGCGGTGGTGTGACGCATGTCTCGGAACGCGGTGGTGCGGGTGCTACGTCCGGAAAGCGGGATCTGCGCGGCGCCGCTCGGGTGCGCGAAGCGGGAGGAATCGTGTGGCAACGCGGCGCGCCGCCGTCCGGGAACGAGGCGGCCGAGCGCGCGTGCCGCCGCCGTCCCGCGCCGCGCCCGGAGCTGGTGAGCTGCGGGAGATCGCAGCGCCGACCGGCGGGGCGCGTTCTCTGGTAAGTGTGAACAGGTGGTGGCGGCGGCTGCGCGCCCCGAGTCCCTGTTCAGTGGCCACTCGTGGCCCGGTACGGTGAATTCGGTGCGGCGTGCTGGAGACGACGTCCGCCGGAAATTCGAGTCGCTTAACGCGTAACACCAGGGCTGCTGTCTGCGATGACCAATGTGGGGGACGGGCTGGACGCTCTAGTAGGCGCCGCCGTCGACGGCGATCGTCAGGCGATCGAGCGCTTGCTGGCCGAAATCCGTCCTTTGGTGGTGCGGTACTGCCGCGCCAGAGTCGGACGCAACGAGCGGTCGTTCGCCTCGGCGGACGATGTCGCGCAGGAGGTGTGCCTCGCGGTGATCACCGCGCTGCCCACCTATCGCGACCAGGGGCGTCCGTTCCTGGCGTTCGTGTACGGCATCGCCGCGCACAAGGTGGCAGATGCGCATCGTGCATCCGCCCGCAATCGTTCGGAGCCCGTCGCGGACGTGCCGGAGACCCCGGAGTCGGAGGCGGGGCCCGAACAGCGAGCGATGCAGGATGAGCTCTCCGGCAGGATGGCGCAGCTGTTGCGTGTCCTCCCGGACAAGCAGCGGGAGATCCTGCTGCTCCGGGTGGTCGTCGGCTTGTCCGCTGAGGAAACCGCCGAGGCGGTCGGGTCGACGCCGGGAGCCGTGCGTGTTGCGCAGCACCGCGCATTGGCCCGGCTGCGCAAGACGCTGTCCGCGGAGGAGGTGGTCTGAATGGCTGAGCGGAAAGGGCCCGAAGGTGAGCGACCAGGGCACGAGCCCGTCGAATCCGGCCAGCAGGATGACCGCTCGCGCAGCGTGGGCGAGCGGAACGACGAACCGAACACCGAACCGAAGGGGACCGGCAGCACCGACCACGGTGACGGTGCCGCGGCGCGGGCAGTGACTTCCGAAGAGAACCCAGAACCCACGGGCCCAGACCCCGCGGGCGAGGACACCGCGGACGACTCGGCGACGGAGTCGTCCGACAACGTGCTGTCCTTCCGCCCGCCCGAAAGGACCCGGTCGGCCGAGGAGACCCGGTCGGCCGCGGACGCGGAGGAGGCCGCCTCGGAGAGCGGTGCGGCCTCGGAACGCCCCGGGACGAGCGGCGAGGCCGACGACGATCCCGAACTGCTCGAGCAGGACGAGATCGGAGAGTCCGTCGACCTCACCGCGCTGCGGGCCGATGACGCGTTACTGGACGCGCTCGGCGGCACGAATCCCGAGGTGCCCGAGCGCGCCGGCAGCGCACCGAACGTGGAGGAGCTCCTCGTCTCCTGGCGGCGGGACATCGATTCCGCCCCGGTCGAGGAGCTCGTTGATGCGGACCAGGCCGCGGAGGCGCTCGAGCAGGCCAAGAAGCCCCAGCGTCGCGGCTGGTTCCGCAGGCGCCACCTGGTGCCGGTGGCCACGGCCGCGGCCGTGCTCATGATCGGCTGCACCGGCGTGGGCGTGGCCGCGCGGGACGCGCTGCCCGGCGACATGCTCTGGGGCGTTGCCCAGGTGTTCTACTCCGACCACACGAAGGCCGTGCAGGCGGCCACGTCGGCCCGGGAGGACCTGCGCACCGCCGAGAACGCGCTGGACGGGGGGCGGACGAGCACGGCGGAGTCCGCGCTGCGCTCGGCGCAGGAGCAGATGGGCGCGGTGGACGACGAGCACGGGTTGTCGGACTTGCGGGCCGCGCACCGCTCGCTGACCGCGCGCGTGGACGAGGGCGTCGGTGAGCAGGATCCGACGGCACCGCCGGCGACCTCCTCGCAGGAACCGCCTTCCAGTTCGGTGACGGCCCCGCCGTCGAGCAGGCCGGAGCACCCGCCGACCGAGCACCCGACCACGACACCGCCGACGACCTCGGAGGGGTCGACGACCCCGCCGACGAGTTCGAGCGAGCCGAGCGGGACGTCGACGTCGGAGTCGTCCACGTCGGAGCCGGCGTGGGACCCGAGCAACCCGTTCTTCTCCGGCTCCTCGGAGGGTGATCAGCCTTCGAGCTGACAGCCCGGCAGCTGGCGGGAACCACCTCCGCCGCCCCGGTCCGACCCGCTTCGGGCCGGGGCGGTGTCGTGCGCGGGTGTCCGTGCGGAAGGCGGCCGCGCGCCGGGGACCGCGTGCCCGGGGTTGGTCGTGCGTCCGGAGTCCGGGAGCGGCGAGCTGGGCAGCGGGCGGGTCCGCCCGGTGGCCGCCGGAGGAGAGGAGCGGGGCACCGCGCGCGGCGCGGAGGATCCGGCACGCGGCGGGTGGTCAACAACCGCGGAGGCGCGGCGATCGGCGGTTGCGACCGCCCGGAGGCGCGGTGTCAGGCCTTGGGGTAGTGGCTCTCGGACTGGCTGACGCCGTCGACGAAGCCGCGGCAGTACTCCCAGGTGACGTACTGGTTCGGGCTCGGGTCGTACGCCGGTTCGTGCGGGCGCATCTTGCCGTTGTGCAGCAGCTGCTCGAGGCTGGCGCGCAGCAGGTCCCAGTCGTGGTAGTGCGCCTCGCCGCAATCGACGCAGTCCACGACGATGCCGCGGACGCCGCGGGGCTCCAGCAGCGCCTGGTACACGGCGAGGTCGGCCAGATCCGCGAGCAGCTCTGTCTGCTCCTCGGCGCCGAGCGGCGGGTCGGTCGGGTCCGGGTCGTTCTCGCCGAGGGCCATGCTCGGGTCGTCCGGATCCCCCGCGAACGGGTCGGGTGGCATCTGGTCGTGCGGCACGCACCGCACGGTACCCACCCGCGCAACGCGGTTCGGCGCGCGGGGGCCCTTCGCCGTGCGGTGTTTTGCGCCCGTCACATCAGGCGCTCCGGGCGGCGGGCCGCAGCTGCGGGTCACTATCATGGAAGGAATCCCGTTTTCCGCAGGTCGTGGTGCACTCGCGCCCCGCACGGTGCTCGTCCGTCCGCCAGTCGCGTGTGGCCGGCCTGCCCGCACTCCTTCGACCCGATCGGTAGGAAAGGCACACCGCCGCCATGACCAGTGAACTGAGCGCATCCAGCCTCCCGTCGAAGTTCGCCGCGCTGGGGCTGACCTTCGACGACGTCCTGCTGCTGCCGGACGAAACCAACGTCATTCCCAGCGAGGTCGACACGACGACCCGGCTGTCGCGCAACGTGGCGCTGCGCGTGCCGCTGGTCTCCGCGGCGATGGACACGGTGACCGAGGCCCGCATGGGCATCGCCATGGCGCGGCAGGGCGGTGTCGGGATCCTCCAGCGCAACCTGTCGGTCGAGGAGCAGGCGGCGCAGGTCGAGGTCGTCAAGCGTTCCGAGTCCGGCATGGTCACCGACCCGGTGACGTGCTCGCCGGAGGACACGCTCGCCGAGGTCGACGCGCTGTGCGCCCGCTTCCGCATCTCGGGCGTGCCGGTCGCCGACGCCTCCGGCCAGCTGGTGGGCATCATCACCAACCGCGACATGCGGTTCGAGATGGACCACACGAAGAAGGTCCGCGACGTGATGACCACCTCGCCGCTGATCACCGCGCAGGTCGGCGTCACCGCCGACGTCGCGCTCGGCCTGCTGCGGCGGCACAAGGTCGAGAAGCTGCCGATCGTGGACAACGCGGGCAAGCTGCGCGGGCTGATCACGGTCAAGGACTTCGTCAAGACCGAGCAGTACCCGAACGCCACCAAGGACGCCGACGGCCGGCTGCTGTCCGGCGCCGCCGTCGGTGTCGGCACCGACTCGCACGAGCGCGCGATGGCGCTGGTCGACGCCGGGGCCGACGTGCTCATCGTGGACACCGCCCACGGGCACTCGCAGGCGGTGCTCGACACGGTGGCCACGTTGAAGAAGGAACTGGGCCAGTCGGTGGACATCATCGGCGGCAACGTCGCCACCCGCGCCGGTGCGCAGGCGCTGGTGGACGCGGGGGCCGATGCGGTCAAGGTCGGCGTCGGACCGGGGTCGATCTGCACCACCCGCGTGGTGGCCGGTGTGGGCGTTCCGCAGATCACCGCGGTCTACGAGGCGAGCCTGGCCTGCCGCCCGGCCGGTGTCCCGATGATCGCCGACGGCGGTGTGCAGCACTCCGGCGACATCCCCAAGGCCATCGCCGCGGGCGCGAGCAGCGTCATGCTCGGCAGCCTGCTCGCCGGCACGGCCGAGGCGCCCGGCGACCTCGTGCTCGTCAACGGCAAGCAGTTCAAGGTCTACCGCGGCATGGGCTCGCTGGGTGCGATGCAGACCCGCGGGGAGCAGAAGTCCTACTCCAAGGACCGCTACTTCCAGGACGACGTGCTCAGCGAGGACAAGCTCGTGCCGGAGGGCATCGAGGGGCGCGTGCCGTTCCGCGGTCCGCTGGAGCAGGTGATGGACCAGCTGGCGGGCGGTGTGCGCTCCGGCATGGGCTACACCGGCGCGCGCACGATCCCGGAGCTGCAGGAGGCGCACCTGGTGCGCATCACCGCGGCCGGGCTCAAGGAGAGCCACCCGCACGACGTCACGATGACCGCGGAGGCGCCGAACTACACCACGCGGTGAGACCGCGGTGCGGTGCCGGTGGCGCGGCCGACCGGGCTCCGGTGCCGCACCCGGGCTTCACCCCGGTGCTGCTCATCCGGGGGAGGCAGAGAGAATGTCCCGTCGGACATCTGGGTCGTTGAGAAGGGGACTGACGGTGCGGGATCAGGTTGAGATCGGCATGGGCCGCACGGCCATGCGCGGCTACGACTTGGACGACGTGGAGATCGTTCCGTCCCGGCGTACCCGCTCGTCGAAGGACGTCTCGCTGAGCTGGCAGATCGACGCCTACCGCTTCGACATCCCCCTCGTCACCCACCCGACGGACGCGATCGTCTCGCCCGCGACGGCGGTGCGGATCGGCGAGCTCGGCGGTCTGGGCGTGCTCAACGCCGAGGGGCTGTGGGCGCGGCACGACGACGTGGAGGACAAGCTCGCCGAGGTCGTCGGGATCGCCGAGGAGAACGGTGACCCCGAGGCGGCGATCCGGCGCCTCCAGCAGCTGCACGCCGCGCCGATCCGGCCCGAGCGGCTGGCCGAGTCGATCAAGCAGGTCAAGGACTCGGGCGTGACCGTCGCGGCGCGGGTGAGCCCGCAGCACGCGGAGGAGCTCACCCCCGACCTGATCGCCGCGGGCGTCGAGGTGCTCGTCGTGCAGGGCACCATCGTCTCGGCCGAGCACGTGGCGGAGGGCCGCGAACCGCTCAACCTCAAGCGGTTCATCGGCGACCTGGACATCCCGGTGATCGCCGGGGGCGTGGGCGACTACCGCACCGCGATGCACCTGATGCGCACCGGCGCGGCCGGTGTGATCGTCGGTTTCGGGCAGTCCCGCGCGGCCACGACGACGCAGGTGCTGGGCATCGGTGTTCCGATGGCCACGGCGATCTCGGACGCCGCGGCGGCGCGGCGCGACTACCTGGACGAGACCGGCGGCCGCTACGTGCACGTGATCGCCGACGGCGCGCTCGGCTACTCCGGGGACATCGCGAAGGCGATCGCCTGCGGCGCCGACGCGGTCATGCTGGGCGAGGCGCTGACCGAGACGCACGAGGCACCGGCGCGCGGCTACTACTGGACGCCCGCGGCCGCGCACCCGAACCTGCCGCGCAGCGAGGTCATCGGCTTCGAGGGTTCGGGCGTGGACCTGGAGACGCTGCTGTACGGCCCGAGCAGCGACCCGTACGGCACGCTGAACCTGTTCGGCGCGCTGCGGCGCGCGATGGCCAAGACCGGCTACTCCGAGCTGAAGGAGTTCCAGAAGGTCGGCCTGATGCTCGGCCGCTGAGCCCCGCTCGCCCGCCGGGCACCCCGCGGTGGGGAACATTGCCCCAGGAAATCTCCCCACCCTCGCTCGGGCGGGTGAAGGGTGTCCGCGGGGAGCTCGGATCGCGGCGGGTGCTGTCCGCGCGCGGATGTCCGCGGGTGGATCGATCAACCCGTGCTGTTCGGCGGTGATGTATGGCTACTCGCCAGTAACGACGTCTAGTCTGTCGCGCATGGCTGGCTCCCGCGACCGCGACACGGATTTCGATGTGGTCGTCGTCGGCTCCGGGTTCGGCGGCAGCGTGGCCGCCCTTCGCCTCACGGAGAAGGGCTACCGCGTCGCCGTCCTGGAGTCCGGCAGGCGGTTCACCGACGACGAACTGCCCAAGACCTCCTGGGACCTGCGCACGTTCCTCTGGGCCCCTGACCTGGGCTGCTACGGCGTGCAGCGCATCCACGTGCTGCGCGACTGCCTCATCCTCGCCGGGGCGGGCGTCGGCGGCGGTTCGCTGAACTACGCCAACACGCTCTACCGCCCGATGGACGCGTTCTACCGGGACGCCCAGTGGTCGCACATCACCGACTGGAAGACCGAGCTCGCACCCTACTACGACCAGGCCAGCCGGATGCTCGGCGTGGTCACCAACCCGACCGAGACCCCCTCGGACACGGTCATCCGCCGCGTCGCCGAGGACATGGGATGCGCGGACTCGTACCACCACACCCCGGTGGGCGTGTACTTCGGCGAGCCCGGCGAGCAGGCGGAGGACCCGTACTTCGGCGGCGCCGGACCGGCGCGCACGGGGTGCACCGAGTGCGGCGCGTGCATGACCGGCTGCCGGGTCGGGGCGAAGAACACGCTCGTGAAGAACTACCTCTACCTGGCCGAGCAGAACGGCGCGCAGGTCTTCCCGATGACCACGGTCTCCCGGCTGGGGCAGGCGGCCGACGGCACGTGGCGGCTGGCCACGCACCGCACCGGCTCCAAGCTGCGCCGGGACTTCCGGATCTTCCGCGCCGACCAGGTGGTGCTGGCGGCCGGCACCTGGGGCACGCAGAACCTGCTGCACCGCTCGCGCGAGGCCGGCGACCTGCCGCACCTGTCCGACCGGCTCGGCGAACTCACCCGCACCAACTCCGAGGCGATCCTGGGTGCGCAGGTCAGCCGGGTCGACCCCGACCGGAACTTCTCCGAGGGGGTGGCGATCACCTCGTCGTTCTACCCGGACCCGGACACGCACGTCGAGCCGGTCCGCTACGGCCGGGGGTCCAACGCGATGGGGATGTTGCAGACCCTGCCGACCAGGGGCGACGATCCGCGTCCGCGGTGGCGGCAGTGGTTGGGCTTCCTCGGCAGGCATCCGCTGAAGTCGCTGCGCCTGCTGCGGGTGCACCGGTGGAGCGAGCGCACCGTGATCCTGCTCGTGATGCAGAGCCTGGACAATTCGCTGCGCACGGGACTGCGCAAGCGCTTCGGGCGGCGCTGGCTGACCTCGTGGCAGGGGCACGGCGCACCGAATCCGACCTACATCCCGGTCGGCGAGGAGGCCAACGAGCGCGCGGCGGAGAAGATCGGCGGCATGGCCGGCGGCGTGTGGTCGCAGCTGTTCGACATGCCGATGACCGCGCACTTCATCGGCGGCTGCCCGATCGGGGACACGCCCGGCAGCGGTGTGATCGACCCGTACCACCGGGCCCACGGCCACCCGGGGCTGTCCGTCGTGGATGGTTCGGCGATCACCGCGAACCTGGGGGTGAACCCCTCGCTGACGATCACCGCGCAGGCCGAGCGCGCGCTGTCCATGTGGCCGAACAAGGGCGAGACCGATCCGCGCCCGGAGCAGTCCGCCGGCTACGTCCCCGTGCCCGCGGTGCCGCCGCGGAATCCCGCGGTTCCGGAGGAGGCCCCCGCGGCGCTGCGACTGCCCGTGGTCGCGGTCGGACCGGGAGCCGGTGCCGCAGGAGCGGAGGTCGAGCGGGGCGAGTGAAGCCCGGGCGGCCGCCGGGCGGGCGCGGTCGCGGCGTGACCGAGTTCGCCCGGGGTCGCTGCCCCCGCGTCGGCGAGACCTGGGAGAATGAGGGGCGGCAAGGCGCTGCGCGGGCATCGGCGGGACCTCACCGCGGGGCTCGGCGCCCCGCTGGTGCGTTGCCGCCACGACATGTTCTGCAGGGGAGGTTGCCGCTCCGTGTCCGGTTCCGCCGGCCCCGGCCAGGGGCCCGTTCTGGTGCTCGACTACGGCGCCCAGTACGCGCAGCTCATCGCGCGCCGGGTGCGCGAGGCCCAGGTGTATTCCGAGGTGATCCCGCACGACACCCCGGTCGACGAGATCGTGCGCCGCGATCCGGCCGCCGTGGTGCTCTCCGGCGGTCCGGCGAGCGTCTACGCCGCGGAGGCGCCGCAGGTCGACCCCGCGCTGTTCGACGCGGGCATCCCCGTGTTCGGCATCTGCTACGGCTTCCAGGCGATGACCTCCGCGCTGGGCGGTTCCGTGGAGCACTCCGGGGTGCGCGAGTACGGCCGCACGGACCTGGGGGTCTCCGGCGACGGCGGCACGCTGCACGAGGACCTGCCGGCGCGCCACCCCGTGTGGATGAGCCACGGGGACTCGGTGAGCAAGGCGCCGGAGGGCTTCCGCGTGACCGCGGCGACCCAGGACACCCCGGTGGCCGCCTACGAGAACGTGCAGCGCCGGCTCGCCGGCGTGCAGTACCACCCCGAGGTGGCGCACTCGCCGCACGGGCAGGAGGTGCTGCGCCGCTTCCTGCACGACATCGCCGGCATCCGGCCGCAGTGGACGGTTTCCTCCATCGTGGACGAGACGGTGCGTGGGATCCGCGAGCAGATCGGCGACCGGCGCGCGCTGTGCGCCCTGTCCGGCGGGGTGGACTCCGCCGTGGCCGCGGCCCTCGTGCAGCGCGCCATCGGCGATCAGCTCACCTGCGTGTTCGTCGACCACGGGCTGCTGCGCTCCGGTGAGCGCGCCCAGGTCGAGCGGGACTTCGTCGCCGCGACCGGGGTGCGGTTGGTGACCGTGGACGCGGTCGACCAGTTCCTCGGCGCGCTGGAGGGCGTGAGCGATCCCGAGGAGAAGCGCCGCATCATCGGCCACGAGTTCATCCGCACCTTCGAGCGGACCGCGCGGGACCTGCAGAGCGGCGACGGCGCCGGCGGTCCGATCGACTTCCTCGTGCAGGGCACGCTGTACCCGGACGTCGTCGAGTCCGGCGGCGGCTCCGGCGCGGCCAACATCAAGAGCCACCACAACGTGGGCGGGCTGCCCGAGGACCTGCAGTTCGACCTCGTCGAACCGCTGCGCGCGCTGTTCAAGGACGAGGTGCGCCGCGTGGGCACCGAGCTGGGGCTGCCGGAGACGATCGTGCACCGGCACCCGTTCCCCGGACCCGGCCTCGCCATCCGCGTCATCGGCGAGGTGACCGCCGACCGGCTGAGCACGCTGCGGGCGGCGGACTCCATCGCGCGCGAGGAGGTCACCGCGTCCGGTTTGGACAACGACATCTGGCAGTGCCCCGTGGTGCTGCTCGCCGATGTGCGCTCCGTCGGCGTGCAGGGCGACGGCCGCACCTACGGCCACCCGGTCGTGCTGCGTCCGGTGTCCAGTGAGGACGCGATGACGGCGGACTGGACGAGGCTGCCCTACGAGGCCCTGGAGCGCATCTCCACGCGCATCACCAACGAGGTCTCCGGTGTGAACCGGGTCGCGCTCGACGTGACCTCGAAGCCGCCGGGCACGATCGAGTGGGAGTGAGCGGCTGACCGGGCCCCCGAGCCCCGGTCAGCCGCGGCGCGGCCGCAGCGAGAGCACCAGCAGCAGCACTCCGACGGCCACGATCGTGGCCCCCAGCAGCCACACCAGGTGTTCGACGAGCCCGAGCAGCACGAACGCCGACAGCGCCAGGGCCAGGCAGCCACCGGCCAGCGCCACCGGGTCCACGTCCCGCCAGGGGTGCTCGCCACCGCGGTTCGACGGTTCAGTCACGGACGACCTCCACATGTCCCGTTTCCGTGCGCGCGGTGATCGTGACCAGGCGGCCGTTGCGCGCACCCCCTCCGGACTCGGTCACCGTCTCCCGGGCCGGCGCGCCCGAACGTTCGGTGCCGAGGCAGTCCACCGTTCCGGCCCGGCTGGTGCAGTGCGCGGTGACGTCCCACGCGGGCGGCACGTGCACGGTCACGCTGCCCGCCCCGGTGCGGGCCTGCACGTGCCCGACCCGGGAGGCCTCCTGCGGAGGCATGCCGCGCAGGTCGACCGTCAGGTTCCCCGCGTCGATGCTGTGCGCGCGGTTCGCCCCGGCGGCGGTGGTCAGCTCGAGGTGCCGGTTCGCCGCGACCGGCGGGGCGGTGTGCACGGACCCGCTGTGCGGTGCTGCGCCCGCGGCGAGCACGGTCAGCACCGCGACCGGGATGGCGAGCACCACGAGTGCGCGTCCGCGGTGCAGCACCGCGCCGCCGAGCATCCCGAGCCCGAGCACGCCCAGCACGGCGGCCAGGATCTGCGCCGGGGGCAGGGAGAGGTACAGCCCGCCCGCCGCGGTCAGCGCGGTCAGCAGCAGCGCGATCGGGGTGAGCATCCGGTCGAACCGGGGGCGCTCCGGCACGGGCTCGGCCGGGGGTGGTGGTTGTGGGAGTTGCGGTTCCGCGGAGCTCGCGGTGGCGGGGGGCGCGTTCCACGGGTCCACCGCGGGCGGTTGCCACGCGGTGAACCGGTCGGTCCCCGCCTCGGCACCGCCCGCCTCGGCACCGCCCGGCGCGGAGGTCCCCGCGCCGAGGCGGTCCGGTTCGGCGCGGGTGCCTTCCGCGGTCTCCGGTGCGGCAACCCCCTCCTGCGGCGCGTCCGGCCGCGCGGTCCCCGGCTGCGGGCTGTCGCTCTCGGGGCCGGGGGCTGCCCGCGCCTCGTCGCCGGAGGCGCTGCCCACCTCGGCCTCGGCGCGCGCGGTCTCCACCGGGGCAGGTTCGGCGCGGGTGCCTTCCGCGGAGGGGGTGGTCGCGTCCGGTCGCGTCCCCGCGGCCGTGTCCCAGGAGGCAGCCGTGTCGCCGGAAGACTCCTCCCCGGGCGGCGGGGCCTCGGGTGCCGGCGCCCCCGAGGCGGGTTCCGCGGAACCGGCCGCGCCGCCCGGGCCGCTGCCACCCCCGCCGGCGCCGTGCTCGGCGCGGTTGCGGTGCAGCAGGTACAGCGCCACGCAGCCGACCACCGCGCCGATCACGCCGGGCAGGTTGCGCAACGCGTACAGCGCCGGGATCAGCAGCACCGCCAGCACCACGAGCACCGGCGTCGAGGTGGTCCGGGTGCTCACCTGCCCGGAGCCGTCCCGCTCTTCGCGCGGGAAGAGCATCCACCCCAGCAGGTACAGCAGCACCCCGGCCCCGCCGTAGAGCGCGGCGACCACGAAGGCGACGCGCAGCAGCACCGGGTCGACCGCGTAGCGGTTGCCGATCGCGGCGGCCACCCCGCCCAGCTTGCCGCCCGTCGCGGGGCGCACGGGTCGGGTCGCCCAGAAGTCCCGCACGGTGGTCTCGACGCTGCCCACCGCGCTCCGCGTCTCGCTCATGCCACCACTCTCCGCGCACCGCGGGGGCGGTGACATCGGGGACGACCCTGAGGCGGTCCCCGGTCCCCGGCCCGCACGCCCCGATGTGCCGGAGGGCGTCCGCGTGCAAGCATCGATGGTGTGAGACCCCGGTTCCGGGGGCGCCGGGCGCGCACAGCCTCCCGGGCCCAGCCCGCACCCCAGCAGCAGGCGCCCCAGCAGCAGGCGCCTCCTCCGGTCTCGGCGCAGCGGCCGGCGGCGGACGGCCCGCGGAGCGGCCAGCAGGCCGCTGCGCGCGGTGCACCGGAGGTGCCGCGGCTGCACCGGTCCCGCGAGGGGCGGCTCGTGGCGGGCGTGTCCGCGGGCGTGGCCGACCACCTCGGCGTCCCGGTGATGTGGGTGCGCGCCGCGTTCGCCGTGCTGGCGGGGTTCTGGGGCGCGGGCATCCTCGCCTACGCGCTGCTGTGGGTGTTCGTGCCGCAGGACGCCACCACCCCGCGCGGGCCCGCCAGCTCCCGCGAGCGGCAGCAGGGCGCGGCGCTCATCCTGCTCGGCCTGGGGCTGGTGGTCCTGTTCGGTTCGCTGGCCGCCCTGCCGATGTGGTTCACCGTGCCGCTGCTGGTCATGCTCATCGGCGCCGCCGTCGTGTGGCGGGAGGCCGACGAGCCGCGGCGGCGCCGGTGGTTCGAGGGGCGGGCCGGTCTGCTGCGTCTCCTCGTCGGCGCCGCGCTCGTCTTCGTCGGGATCTCCGCGTTCCTCGTCGGCAGCTCCTCGCTGAGCATGATCCCGTTCCTGCTGCTGGCGGTGCTCACCACGCTCGGCGGAGCGGTCGTGCTGACCGTGCCGTGGTGGATGCGCCTGGCCCGCGACCTCGACCAGGAGCGCGCCGGGCGCATCCGCTCCCAGGAGCGCGCGGAGATCGCCGCGCACCTGCACGACTCGGTGCTGCAGACGCTCGCGCTGATCCAGAAGCAGGCCGAGGAACCCCGCGAGGTGCGCCGGCTCGCGCGGGGGCAGGAGCGGGAGCTGCGGAGCTGGTTGTACGGGCCGGGCGGCTACCGCGGGGCGCGCTCCCGCGCGGAGGAGGCCCCCGGTCCCGCCCCGGAGGGGCCGCAGCAGCCGGTGGTGCTCACCGCGGAGCTCGCGAGGATCTGCGGGGAGGTCGAGGACCGGTTCGCGGTGAGCGTGCAGCACGTCGAGGTCTCCGACTGCCCGCTCGACGAGCGCGTGCGGACGCAGCTGGCGGCGGCGCGGGAGGCGGTGACGAACGCGGCCAAGCACTCCGGCGAGCGCGAGATCAGCGTCTACGCCGAGGTGGAGCCGGAGCGGGTGTCGGTGTTCGTCCGCGACCGCGGTGCGGGCTTCGACCCGGATGCCGTGTCGGCCGATCGGCACGGGCTCTCCGACTCGATCCGCGGGAGGATGGAGCGGTTCGGCGGATCGGTGCGGCTGCGCACGGCCCCCGGTGCGGGAACCGAGGTGCAGTTGGAGATGCCGCGGGAGGCGGACGAGCAGACCCCGTCGCAGCGGTCCGAGCCGTCGGGGGGATCCGACCCGGCGGCCGATGAACGAGGAGGGCGAGCGGTATGAGCGAATCGACCGCCGGCGAGCAGGCGGCGCGTCCGGTGCGGGTGTACATCGTGGACGACCACGCCCTGTTCCGCTCCGGCGTGCGGGCGGAGCTGGCTTCCGCACCGGAGGAGGTCGACGTGGTCGGCGAGGCCGGTTCCGTCGGCGAGGCGGTCGCCGGGATCGGCCACTACCGGCCCGCGGTGGTGCTGCTGGACGTGCACATGCCGGACGGCGGGGGAGCGGAGGTGCTGCGCCGCACCCGCGGCGAGTTCCCGGACGTGGTGTTCCTGGCGCTGTCGGTCTCGGACGCGGCCGAGGACGTGATCACGGTCATCCGCGGCGGGGCGCGGGGCTACGTCACCAAGACGATCTCCGGGCGCGAGCTCGTCGACGCGATCCTGCGCGTCGCCGGGGGCGACGCGGTGTTCTCGCCGCGGTTGGCGGGTTTCGTGCTGGACGCCTTCGCCGAGGGGCCGAACGCCGCGCCGGTGGGGGATCCGGAGCTGGACCTGCTGACGCGGCGGGAGCGGGACGTGCTGCGGCTGCTCGCGCGGGGCTACGCGTACAAGGAGATCGCTGCCGAGCTGTTCATCTCGGTGAAGACGGTCGAGACGCACGTCTCCAGCGTGCTGCGCAAGACGCAGCTGTCGAACCGCTACGAGCTGTCCCGCTGGGCCTCGGACCGCCGTCTCGTGTGACGGCGCGCTGCGGGGCACCGGTGCCCGACCTCACTTCATCGGGTGGTTGCGGGCCAGCGAGGCGTAGGCCGCGGAGGTCCGCAGCAGGACACCGGCGATGCGGCGCAGCGCACCGCGCGGTCCGGCTGCTCCGCCGGCGGGAGCGGGACCGGGGTCCGCCCCCCGCCGGGGCGGAGGTGGCTGCTGCGGCGGTGACGACTGCTGGGGTGCGGGGTGCTCGCGGCACGGGGTGCTGTTCATGGCATCGCTCCGGATGTGTCGGTCCGCAGGAACGGGTCGGTGAGTTCCGCGACCGGTGGCGCCATCCGATCCACCCCGAGACTGCCCGCCCCGTCGCACAACCACAAGCGAATTGTTGTGGACCGACGTTTAAGCAGTGCTATAAAGAAGGATGCTCGACGCTCGCCGCATGCAGATCCTGCGCTCGGTCGTCACCAGCGGGTCCGTGAGCGCGGCCGCGGCCAACCTGGGCTACACGCCCTCGGCGATCAGCCAGCAGGTCGCCGTGCTCGAGAAGGAGGCCGGAACCGCGCTGCTGGAGAAGCACGGACGCGGGCTGCGGCCCACCCCGGCCGGTTCTTACCTCGCAGAGCAGGCCGCGCGGATGACCGCGCTGCTCAACGACACCGAGGCCGAGCTCGCCGACATCCGCGCCGGGCGCACCGGGAGGTTGCGGTTGCGGTTCTTCCACACCGCCAGCACCGGGCTGGTACCGCGCGCCGTGGCGAAGTTCCGCGCCGACCACCCCGACGTGCACCTGGACCTGGAGATGTTCGAGCACGGGGTGCTCGACGCGCTCGCGGAGGGGGAGGCCGACGTCGCGGTCATCGTCCTCGGCCGCCAGACGCCCGCGCGGGAAGGCGTGCGGATCGTCCCGCTCGCCGAGGACCCGTACCGGGTGGTGCTGCCGCGCGGGCACCGGCTCGCCGCCGCGGAAGCGGTCGACCTGGCCTGGCTCGCCGAGGAACCGTGGATCGACAGCAACCCCAGCACCACCGACACCTGCGCGGAGTCCCTGCAGGACGCCTACGCCAGCGCGGGGTTCACGCCGCGGACGGTGATGCGGGTCGACGGCAGCTACACCGCGCAGGGCTTCGTCGCCGCCGAGCTCGGCGTGTCGCTCGTGCCCGCCCTCGGCATGGAGATGACGCACCCGGACGTCGTCGTGCGTCCGCTGCGCAAACCCGCCGCGGTCCGGCCGCTGCACATCGCCGTGCGGGAAACGGTGGCCGACCGGCCGGCGACCGAGGCGCTGCTGCGGACGCTGCGCGAGACCGCGCGGGCCGCGCTGGAGGCCGGGCAGGGGTGGTGAGCCGCTGAGAGCCCGTTCCTCGACCTCGCGTACCTGCTGCGCGGGGCCAGCGCGGCGCCTCGCAGCGTTGTCGTCGGTTGACGTGGCTCCGCCACGCCGCCCTCCTCCGCCTCGCGATGCATCCACGCTGAACCCCGCTCGCAACGGAGGAGGTTCAGGAACGGGCTCTTAAACGACGGAGTCGGTGTTGATGCGCAGGTCGCCGTTCTTCTCGACCAGGCCCAGCCGGTGCTTCTCGGTGCTGGTCTCCCCGTCGGTGGTGGTGAACTTCAGCTTCACCGCGACCGTCTTGCCGGAGGCCTTCGGCTTGCCCTTGACCTCGACCGACTCGATGGACTTCCAGAACTCGCGGTAGCTGTCCTCGCCTTGCGAGCGCAGCTGGGGACCGAGCATGGACCAGCCCGCGTCCACGTCGCCCGGCACCGCGTCGTAGTACTCCTCGACGAGCTCGACCGCGTCCTCGGTGGCGACCTCCGAGCTGGAGGTGGTGCTCGTCGGCGACGAGGACGTCGTGGTGCTCGTGGTCGTCGTGCTGGTGCTCGTCGGAGCGGTCGTGGACGCGGCGGTGGTCGTGGGTGCGGCCGCCGTGGTCGAGGTCGCCGCGGGGCCTGCGGGCTGCTCGGACGGGGAGGCAGCGGAGTCGGAGGGCCCGCCCCCGCCGCCGAGGGCGTTGGCGCCGAGGACACCGAGCAGCACGGCCGCGATCAGGGCGAGGGCCCAGAGCCCCGCCCGCACCGGCCGGGGCAGGCCCCTGCGCGACGGTGCGGAGGCGGCGGCAGGGGCGGAGGCGGGGGCGCCCGCTCCTGTCCGCGTGGGCGGGGAAGCCTTCGTCGCGGCCGGGCCGCCGACCCGGGTGGGGTGCGGTGCCGGGGCCGCCGCGGCAGCGGCGGGGCGTTGCCAGCCGGCCGTCGGGGTGGCGTTCGGGATCGGGCGGCCGTCCACCACCGCCTGCAGCAGGTCGCGCGCCTGCGCCATCGTGGGCCGTTCCACCGGGTCGGCGCGCAGCATCTGCATCAGCGCGGGTGCCAGCGGTCCCGCCTGGCGCGGTGGTTCGACGTTGCCCTGCGCGACGCGGTGCAGCAGGCTGATGGCGTTCTCGTCCGTGCCGAACGGCGGGGCCCCTTCCACCGCCGCGTAGAGCGTCGAACCCAGGGAGAACACGTCCGAGGCCGGTGCCGGGTCGCGGCCGGTGGCGACCTCCGGTGCCAGGTAGGCCGGGGTGCCCGCGAGGATCCCGCTCTTGGTGACGGCGACGTCACCGATGGCGCGGGAGATGCCGAAGTCGGTGATCTTGGCCTGGCCGTTCTCGCCGAGCAGGATGTTGCCCGGTTTGAGGTCGCGGTGCACGATCCCCGCCATGTGCGCCGCTGCCAGCGCACCGGCAACCTGCACGCCGATGTGCGTCACGTGCATGGGGGGGAGCACGCCCTGGTCGGCGACCACCGACGCCAGGCTCTGCGAGGGCAGGTACTCCATGACGAGGACGGGCTGGCCCTCGTCCTCGGCCACGTCGAACACGAGGATCGCGTTCTGGTGCTGCAGCCGGGCGGCGATGCGGCCCTCCCGCATCGTGCGCTGGCGGGCCTCTTCGGTCTCCTCCCGCGTGTACCCGGGCTGCAGCAGCAGGAGTTTGACGGCGACGGTCCGGTGCAGCCGTTCGTCGACGGCTTGCCAGACCACGCCCATGGCGCCGCTGCCGATCCGCTCGACCAAGCGGTATCGGCCCGCGATGACCCGATCCTCGGCGCTCACCGGTGTCTCTCCCCTGGTGGCTGCTCCGACACGACTGACCGGACCCCCGTGGCCAGCTCTTCCGACTCACCGACACGTCGGTCCGAGGCTTCCGGACCGGCGACTCGTTTCACGGCATGCAACGTTACTGGGCGTTCCCAGGGGCACGACACACCGGGGTGCGCCCGCACCAGACCCGTTCACGCGCCGTGCACGGGGTGATGCCGTCACCGCGCCGGATCCCCGTGCCGTGCGCACGACGATTGCTGTGCAGCAGCGCTCCGCGGCGATCACGCGCACGACGCGTGTGAATACTCACACTACCGAGTGATATTGCGGTCCCGGCGAATCCGGCTGCGGTGCTGGACATTTCCCGCGAAAAGTTCAAAGCGCTCGAAGGGATGAGGTGCTTGCCGGACCGGGCGAAGGGGAGGTAGGGCGTTGCCTCCTGCGGAAGGCGCGCAGACCCCGCGCCCGTGAACGCGGAGCGGGGCCGGGACCCGCAGGTCCCGACCCCGCTCGAGCGTGCGACCGCGCGGGCCCGCGAGGGCTACGGCCCCGACGTCGAGGCCGCCTGCGACTCGGTGGAACCGCCGTCCGTGGTGGTCGGTTGCTCCTGGGTCGTGGTGGTCGGCTGTTCCTCGGTGGTCGTGGTCGGTTGCTCCTCGGTGGTCGTGGTCGGCTGTTCCTCGGTGGTCGTGGTCGGTTGCTCCTGGGTCGTGGTGGTCGGCTCCTCCTCGGTCGTCGTGGTCGGAGCCTCCTCCTCGGTCGTCGTGGTGGTCGGCTCCTCCGACGTCGTCGGCGCCGGCGGCGGCACGTTGTTCCGCGTCGGCGACGGCCGGTTGTTGGCGGGATCCGCGGGACCGTCGCCGTTGTTGCCGAGGAAGGCCGAGGTCAGCAGCACGCTGGCGACCGCGACCGCGAGCAGCGCCAACCCCGAGATCAGCACCGGGCGCTTGCGCTTGCGCGGCTCCTCGTACAGCGCGTCATCGCCCCGGGTGTCCGCACCCATGTAGGAGGTCGCGTTCTCGTACGCCTGCTCGGAGTACGGGTCCTCCTCGTAGGCGCCGCCCTCCGACGCGACCGCCGTGGGTGCCGGGTCCTGCTGGCCGGCCGACTCGGGGGCGAGCGCGGAGGGGATCGGGGCCGCGGCCGTCGGCACCGACGTCACCGAGTGCCCGTCCGCGACCGTCTGCAGCATCTCCACGACCTGCGCCATCGTCGGCCGGTCCTCGACCCGGGCGTTGAGCATGGCCATGAGCGGTTCGGCCATCGGCCCGGCCTGCTGCGGCGGTTCCACGCGGCCGGCGGCCACGGCGTGCAGCAGCGCCAGCGTGTTCTCGTTCAGGCCGAACGGCGGCCGGCCCTCGATCGCCGCGTACAGCGTGGCGCCCAGCGAGAACACGTCGGAGGCGGGCGTGGGCTCCTGGCCCATGGCCACGTCCGGCGACAGGTACGCGGGCGTGCCCGCGAGCATCCCCGTCTTCGTGACCTGCACGTCGCCCTGCGCCCGGGAGATCCCGAAGTCCGTGATCTTCACCGTGCCGTCGTCGCCGAGCAGGATGTTGCCGGGCTTGATGTCGCGGTGGATCACGCCGGCGGAGTGCGCCGCCCCGAGCGCCGAGGCGACCTGCGACCCGATCCGGGCCACCTCGCGCGGAGGCAGCGGCCCGTGCTCGGACATCATCTTGGCCAAGCTGGTGGAGGGCAGGAACTCCATGACGAGGACGGGCTGGCCCTCGTCCTCGGCCACGTCGTAGACCGAGATCGCGTTCGGATGCTGGAGGCGCGCGGCGATGCGCCCTTCCCGCATGGCGCGTTGCCGTGCTTCGTCAGCCTCGCCGGGATCCAGCCCGGGTTCGAGCAGCAGCTGCTTTACCGCGACAGTGCGGTGCAGGCGCTCGTCCACACACTCCCACACCACGCCCATCGCGCCGCTACCGATGCTGCGCTGCACCCGGTAGCGTCCGGCGACCAGGCGACCTTCGTCGCTCACCGACGTCTCCCCGTACTGCTATCGATGCCCGGTGGGCCGGGGTCGAGCGGGCGGCCACGCCACCCGGACCCCGGTGCCACCGGCCAAACGGCGGTCTGCACGAACCGGCCGCACCGGTCCGCGATGTACACGTTGCTGGCGAGCCCTGCGGCGACCGCACAGCCTGTCACTGGGTCGTTGGTCGCGGTCGTCCGGGGCCGCGGTACGGCAGCCTAGCCGACGCGCGTGTCGCGTAGGTCCGAAGTCCGCAGATCCCGCACACTGATTTCGCCGCGATCCGTCACGGTGCGGATTCCCGCCGGAGCACACCGCCCGGTGCGCCCGTTTGTCCAGGTAGTGCTCGGAATCACCGGGTGCGCGCCCGCGCGTGGCCGACGGCGTTCGCACCGCGCGTCCACCAGCCTACGCGCCGGAGCGGGTCGAACGGGGAGTTCGGATCCGCGGTGCAGGTTGTTGCCGCATCGTTGTCTCGCCCGGGGCGGAGGGCCCTGACCGGCTCCGCGCCGCGCGGCTCACCGCTGTTGCGTGCGGCTGGCCGACAGCAGGCGCGCGTCGGTGATCCGCGGTGTGCCCGGCTCGTTGCTGACCGCGAACGACTGCCGGAGCGTGACGCGCGAGCCGTCCGCGCAGCGCACGACCGCACTGGCGACCACGCGGCCGTCCCGGTGCGCCCGCGCGCCGGTGAGCCGGACCGCCTCGGCCCCGGACCACGCCGGCACGAGCTCGTGCTGCGCACCGGCCCGCAGCCGCGGGTGCAGCCACGGCAGGGCCGCTGCCGGATCCGCCGCCAGGGCCCGGTAGAAGCTGCGCACGGTGCGGACCGCGGAGGCCGCGCTGCCCGCGGCCGGATCGGCCACCTGCCCGGGATCGCCGGGGGAGGCGGGCAGCGGTCGTTCCGCAGTTCCCCGTCCGGGTCCCGTGCACGACGCGCCCTCGGGGTGCAGCACGTCCGGCAGCAGTGCGGGCGCACCGGTGACCGGTGCGGCCTGCGCGGGCTCCGCCTGCGCGGGCGAGGTGGCGCTCGTGCCCAGGCGGAGGATCAGGGCCATCGCCGTCGTCGCCGTGCACAGCAGCGTGACGCCGACGATCGCGATGGTCGTGCGCGCGGGTCCGGGGGAGTGCGCGGAGCCGCCGTGCTCACCGCTGAGCACGGCGCGGGCGAGCCGCTCGTAGCGACCGCTGCGGCGCAGGAGGTCGGTCACGCGCACGCCGCCGGGGCGGTTGTGGCGGGGTGTCGAGTCGGAGTCCGGCACGGTGGCCTCATTTCCCCGGATCGCGCTGTTCCACCGGATCGCGCTGTTTCGCCGGATCGCGCGTCACGCCGCGGCGTCCCCGGCCGCGGTGGCCGCCGGTGCGGCGGTGTTCGCCGGTGACCAGCCGTCGGAGCCGAGTCCGGGCTCCGGGAGCAGGGACGCCGGCAGGACTCCCCGCTGCGGCGGGAAGAGGGGCCGTTGAACGACGTCGAGCACCGGGGGTTCGGGCACCGCGGGCGGTTCCGGTGCGATGGAGGGCGGTGGCGCGGGCTCGGGCCGGGGAGCCGGATCCGGTGCCGGGGTTCCGGGAGTTGGGGGCTCGGGCGCCGGGTGGTCGGGTGCGGCGCCTGGTGGCGCGGTGGGCGCCCCGATGCCGACCGGTGGGGTCGTGCCGGGGGCGTCCGCCGCGGGCTCGGCGGTGGCGGGGCTGTTCGCGGCAGGCGCGGGCGGGGCCTGCGCGGTGGCCGGGTGCTCGGGTTCCCCCTCGCGCACGACGGTGTGCGGTGGGTGCGGCCGGCCCGCCCGCTCTCCTGCCGGCGCGTCGTCCTGCGGTGCGGCGAGCCCGAGCTGCGGGTCGCCGTGCGGGAGGCTCGGGGGCGGCAGGTGCTCGGGGGCGGGCGTCCGGTTGTGCGCGGCGGTCGCCATGACCGACATGGCGCTGAGCACGACTGCTGAGGTGGTCACGGCGAACCAGGCGGCGCGGCGGGAACTGCGCGGCGGGGTCACCGAAGCGGGCACCGTGCCGAGGTCGAAGGCGCGGAGCCCGGCGGCTTCGGCCTCCGGGCGCCCGGAGGCCGGGGGCGGTGCTCCCGCCCGGAGCGGGGCGCTCCCCGCGGGCGGGGCGTGGGGCCCTGCCGGCGCGACCAGCGCGCGTCGCGCCGCTCCGGAGGGGCCCCCGGATCCGGAGTGACCTCCGGCTCCGCTGCAGCGGGATCGCCCGTCGGCCATCGGTACCGCCTTCCACCTCGGGACGGTCGCTACCCGGTGTTGACGACCTGGAACGACTCGGCCAGCCGTCCCGGCATGCCGTGCTGCTCGGCGATGCGCGCCAACCCCGGCCGCAGCATCCCGGCCAGGTCGGTCAGGTGCGACGTCTGCGACGTGTGCGCGGCCAGTGCTGCGACCTTCGTACGGAAGTGATCGGTGATGTCGACGGCGCGGTTGATCCGACATTCAGGTGAAGCGACCAGCCACAGCTCAGGCACGCTCCACGGCTGCAGGCCCTCGGACACCAGCTCGGGGTGGGCGAAGGCGTTGCGGGCGTCCGGGTAGACCGCCGCCAGCGCCGCTTCCCCGACGGCGCGGTGGTCGGGGTGCGAGGCGGGGATGTGCTCCCAGTTGATCTCCGGCGAGTGGGTGAGCACCCGGTGCGGCCGCACCTGGCGGATCACGCGGCTGACGTCCAGCCGCAGCGCCATGTCCGGCTGCAGCGAACCGTCCCGGTGGCCGAGGAAGCGCACGTCGCGCACTCCGACGGCGGCCGCGGCCGCGCGCTGCTCCGACTCGCGCAGGTGCGGCACCGCCTCGCGCGGGGTGTCGTCGAAACCTCCGGCGTCGCCGGAGGTGCACACGCAGTAGGTGACGAGCTCCCCGGCCGCCACCCAGGAGGCGACGGTCCCGGCGGCGGCGAAGTCGGCGTCATCCGGGTGCGCGGTCACCACCAGGACGCGATCGTGATCCACGGCGCCCATGGTTCCCGGCATGCACCACCCGGGCAACTTGCGTCTCTACCCGCACCACCAGCGGAGCTCACAAGTGCCGCCGGAGCACTGGCAGTACTTTTTACGTGACTGTCGGTCGCCGCCAGGGGGCTGCAAGCGTTTCGTCATCTCGGCGCGACAGCTCGCAGCTCGCGGCTGCCTCGACCGCCGACCCCGCATCGCAGCCGGGCCCACTGCGGGTTCTCCTGTGCGGCTCTCGCGAGGAAGGCGAGACGTGGTGTAGGTGGCTACTCGAGGTCGAGCACCCGGAGCGAGAGCCGTGCGGGAGGTTCCGCCACGGGAGTCCGCACGCAAAACGGTTTGACGACGTCCTCCTAGTCGAGCTCACCGCGGCGGAACTTCGCCTGGCTGCTCTGCAGCGCCTTGAGCGAACCGAAGCCGGCCCCGCCGCCGAGCAGGATCGCGAAGATGTCCGCGCCGGCCCCGCCGCCGAGCGCGATCAGCAGCGCCACCGCCGTCACGCCGAGGCCGAGCCCGGCCATCGGATAGCGCTTGCGCGCGAACTCGGCCGCGGGCTGACCGCCCGCGCGCTTCTTCGCCGCGGCGTTCAGCATCGCGAGGTAGCCCATGTGCCCGGCCGCGACGCCGAGCGCGGCCAGCGTGATCAACAACGCGACAACACCGATAACTGCACCCATGACTCCAGTCTGCCTCGCCCGCTGCGCTTCCGGTATGGGGACTTCTCCTGAGTTCGGGGGCGAGGGGTGGGAGCGCCGCGCCGAACCGGCAACGGGTACCACGTCCGGTGGGCGGGGGACGGGGTCGTCACCGCGGAGCGGAAAAGACGCCGCCCACGTCTGGATCACCGCGGCGATCGCGCATAGTTTCCCGGTCATGACCGATCGTCGGGACCCCGGCCCCGAACCCGCGGCACCGCCCGCCGCCGCGAGCCCCGCACCCGGCAGCGGGATCGCCGGGAAGCGCGTCGTCATCACCGGTGCGGCAGGCGGGATCGGCGCGGCTCTCGCCCGCCGCTTCGCCGCCGAGGCCGACGTGCTCGTGGTCGACCGCGACGCCGAGCCGCTGCACCGGCTCGCCGCCGAGCTCGGCGCGCAGGCGCGGGTGGTCGACCTGTCCGACCCGGACAACGCGAGCGGTCTCGGCGAGGGCGCCGACATCGTCGTCAACAACGCGGGTTTCCAGCACGTCGCCCCGATCCAGGAGTTCTCCCCGGACGTGTTCGACACGCTGCTGCGCGTGGTGGTCTCCGCCGCCTTCCGGGTCGTGCGCTCCGCGCTGCCCGCGATGTACGAGCGCGGCTGGGGACGCGTGATCAACATCTCCTCGGTGCACGGACTGCGCGCCTCCCCGTTCAAGAGCGCCTACGTGGCGGCCAAGCACGGGCTGGAGGGGCTGTCCAAGACGATCGCCGTCGAAGGAGCGCGCCACGGCGTCACCGCCAACTGCATCTGCCCCGGGTTCGTCCGCACACCGCTGGTGGAACGCCAGATCGCCGAGCAGGCGGTGCTGCACCGCGTTCCCGAGGAGGAGGTCCTCGAGGACGTGCTGCTGGACCGGACCCCCACCAAGCGCCTCGTCGAACCGGACGAGGTCGCCGATCTCGCCCTGTGGCTGTGCGCCCCGGCCGCGAAATCCGTGACCGGGGCCTCGCTGTCCGTGGACGGGGCGTGGTCGGCCAACTGACCGACGCGGGCGGCCGCCGAGGAGCAGCCGGTCGCCGAGGAGAGGTGTGAGTGATGGGTGTTTCGACGCGGAGCGCCGTCGGCACGGGGCGGTTCCGGATCGTCCTGGCGAGCCTGGTCGGCACCACCGTCGAGTGGTACGACTTCTTCCTCTACGGGTCGGCCGCGGCGCTGGTGTTCAACCAGCTGTTCTTCCCCGCGGGCGACGCGCTCACCGGCACCCTGCTGGCGTTCGTGACCTACGCGGTCGGGTTCGTCGCGCGGCCGCTCGGCGGCCTCGTCTTCGGCCACTACGGCGACCGCCTCGGCCGCAAGAGGCTGCTCGTGCTCAGCCTGACGCTCATGGGGTTGTCCAGCTGCCTCATCGGCCTCGTGCCGACGTACCAGGCGATCGGCGTGGCCGCCCCGATCGCGCTGACCGTGCTCCGACTGGTGCAGGGCTTCGCCATCGGCGGCGAGTGGGGCGGTGCCGTGCTCATCGTCTCCGAGCACGAGGGCGCGAAGCACCGCGGGTTCTGGGCGTCCTGGCCGCAGTGCGGCGTGCCGCTGGGGAACCTGCTCGCCGTGGCGGTGCTGGCGGTGCTGGCCGCGGTGCAGAGCGAACAGGCCTTCCTCGCCTGGGGTTGGCGCGTGGCGTTCCTGCTGTCCGGTGCGCTGGTGCTCATCGGGCTGTGGGTGCGGTTCAGCATCGACGAGTCGCCCGTGTTCCGGCAGGCCCAGGAGGAGGCGCGCGCCACCGGGGCGGAGGCCAAACCGCCGGTGCTGGAGGTGCTGCGGCGCTACCGCGGCGCCGTGCTCACCGCGATGGGAGCGCGCTTCGCCGAGAACGTCGTGTACTACGTGCTGACGTCGTTCGTGCTCACCTACGTCGTCACGCACCTGGAACTGCCGCGGGCGATGGCGCTGAACGCCTCGCTGATCGCCGCCGTGATCCACTTCGTCACGATCCCCGGCGTGGGGCGCGCTGTCCGACCGGGTGGGGCGCCGCCCCGTGTACCTGTTCGGCGCGGTCGGCACCGGGGCGTGGGCCTTCGCCTTCTTCGGCCTGCTGGACACGGGGTCGTTCGTGCTGATGAGCCTGGCGATCACCGTGGGGCTGGTGCTGCACGGCGCGATGTACGGACCGCAGGCGGCGTTCTTCTCCGAGCTGTTCGGCACGCGGGTGCGCTACTCGGGCGCCTCGATCGGCTACCAGCTGGCCTCGATCGCGGCCGGCTCGCTGGCACCGGTCATCGCCACCGCGCTGCTGCGCGAGTTCGGCTCGTCCGCGCCGATCGTCGCCTACCTCGTCGTGTGCGCCCTGGTCACCGCGGTGACAGTGCTGCTGTCCGCCGAGACGCGGGACCGCGGCCTGACCGCGGACCACGGGCTGTGACGCGGGCGGCCGGGGCAGCTGGGACGCGCCTGCGCGGCGAACTCGCCTGATCCGCTGCTCGGCGACCGGGACGCCCGCACCGGCCGCCGCGGCCGGCGCGGGCCGGCGGCGTCAGCCCTCGGACTCAGCGCCCTCGTGCCCGAGTCGGCCCCGACCCAGCCGCAGCAGGATCATCGCCAGCTCTCGGCCCTCCGGCCCGAGCTCGCGGTAGCGGGCGAGCACGTCCATCTCCCGGTTGTAGACGATGCGGGGACCGCCCGCGGCCATGCGCTGCTCGCCGACCTGCCGGGAGATCTCGGCGCGGCGCTTGACGAGCCGGAGGATCTCCGCGTCGATGTGGTCGATCTCCTCGCGGAAGTCGGAGATCGCGGTGGCGGCCTGCTCCGGGGCGTCCGGTGCGGCGGGTGCGTTCTGCGCGGACTGCGGCGCCGAGCTCTCCGGCCGCCCCCAGTCACCGTCCACAGTGGTGTTCATGGCACGTCCTCCGGTTCATCGGGCCCGGAGCGAGCGGCCCGGATGCGCGAAAGCCCCGGGTCCGCGGACTCCGGGGCGTCGTAGATGGTGAGTGCTCACGCGTCCACGGGCGCCGGAGCCTTCCGGTGCCCGTAGAAAAAGTAGTAGCGCGCCAGCACGGCGACCAGTGTGCCACACCTCCGCGCGGCCGGAACAGCGAGCACGCCTGTACGCCTCGCCACGAGCACCTGTTCGACTCCGCCGCGCCCCTGCCTGCCCGGCCCGCGGCGGCACCCGCGATCATCGGGGCGCACCAGCGGGCCGTCTGCGCGTGGACCGTCCGCCGCGCCCGGTAACGTGGAGGCACGATGAGCACCCTGTTCGACCTTCCGCACGAGTCCGAGGGTCCGGAGTCCGCCGGTCCGGCGCCGCGCGCGGAGCGGCGCGGGACCGACACCGACGCCCTGCTGGCGGGGATGAACCCGCAGCAGCAGGAGGCCGTGACGCACCGCGGCTCTCCGCTGCTGGTCGTCGCCGGCGCCGGATCGGGCAAGACCCGGGTGCTCACCCACCGGATCGCGCACCTGCTGGCCACCGGGGCGCACCCCGGGCAGGTCATGGCGATCACGTTCACCAACAAGGCGGCCGCGGAGATGAAGGAGCGCGTCGCCGAGCTCGTCGGACGCCGCGCCGGCGCCATGTGGGTGTCCACGTTCCACTCGATGTGCGTGCGCGTGCTGCGCCGGGAGGCGAAGACCCTCGGGCTCTCGTCGAACTTCTCCATCTACGACGCCGACGACTCCAAGCGGCTGATCACCCTCATCACCCGCGACCTGGAGCTGGACTCGAAGCGCTACCCGGCGCGCACCCTCGCGGGGCAGATCTCGAACCTGAAGAACGAGCTCATCGGGCCCGAGCAGGCGGCCGAGCAGGTCGGCAGCGACCTGGAGCGCGTCGTCGCCCGGGTCTACGCCACCTACCAGCAGCGCCTGCGCGAGGCGAACGCGCTGGACTTCGACGACCTGATCATGCGCGCGGTCGAGCTGCTGCAGGACCACCCGGGCATCGCCGAGTACTACCGGCGCCGGTTCCGCCACGTGCTCGTGGACGAGTACCAGGACACCAACCACGCGCAGTACGTGCTCGTGCGCGAGCTCGTCGGCACGGAGCCGACGGACAGCGGCGTGGAGCCGTCCGAGCTGTGCGTCGTCGGCGACGCCGACCAGTCGATCTACGCCTTCCGCGGCGCGACGATCCGCAACATCGAGGAGTTCGAGCGCGACTACCCGCAGGCGCGCACGATCCTGCTGGAGCAGAACTACCGCTCCACGCAGACGATCCTGTCGGCGGCCAACGCGGTCATCCGCAGGAACCCGAACCGCTGGGACAAGCGCCTGTGGAGCGACGCGGGCGAGGGCGAGCCGGTGGTCGGCTACGTCGCCGACAACGAGCACGACGAGGCCGCGTTCGTGGCCTCCGAGATCGACCGGCTCGTCGACGAGGGGTCGGTCACGTTCAACGACATCGCGGTGTTCTACCGGACGAACAACCAGTCGCGGGTGTTCGAGGAGGTGTTCATCCGCCTCGGCCTGCCCTACCGCGTGATCGGCGGGGTCCGCTTCTACGAGCGGCGCGAGGTGCGCGACGCGCTGGCCTACCTGCGCGTGATCGACAACCCGGAGGACGCGGTCAGCCTGCGGCGGGTGCTCAACGTGCCCAAGCGGGGGATCGGCGACCGCGCCGAATCCCTCGTCGCCGCCCACGCCGAGCGCGAGCGCCTGTCCTTCGCGCAGGCGCTGCGCGCCGCCGCGGCCGGTGACATCGCCGAGCTGAACACGCGCGCCGCCCGCGCGATCAACGGGTTCGTCGCGCTGCTGGACGAGTTGCGCGAGCTGGCGGCCGAGGCCGATGTCGGCGAGGTCCTCGAGACCGCGCTGGAGCGGACCGGCTACCGCGCCGGGCTCGACGCCAGCGACGATCCGCAGGACGCCACCCGCGTGGAGAACCTCGACGAGCTGCTCACCGTTGCCCGCGAGTTCACCGAGGCGCGCTCCGGCGGCGGAACCGAGGCGGAGGCGGCCGGGGGCGCGGTGGAGGCCCCCGCCGATGGGGAGCCCGCCGGCGGGCCGGTCGGCACCGAGGCCGCCGCGGCCGCGGAGGACGCGGCCGGTGACGACGGTCTGCCGCCGGAGGACTCGCTGGCCGCGTTCCTGGAGCGGATCTCGCTCGTGGCCGACGCGGACGCGCTGCCCGAGTCCGGCGACGGCGTGGTCACGCTGATGACGCTGCACACCGCCAAGGGGCTGGAGTTCCCGGTGGTGTTCAACACCGGTTGGGAGGAGGGCGTCTTCCCGCACAACCGGGCGCTGGGCGACGAGAAGGAGCTCTCGGAGGAGCGCAGGCTGGCCTACGTGGGCATCACGCGGGCCCGGCGGCGGCTGTACGTCTCGCGGGCGCTGACCCGGTCGGCCTGGGGGCAGCCGATGACGAACCCCGCGTCGCGCTTCCTCGACGAGCTGCCCGCGGAGCTCGTCGAGTGGCGGCGGGTGGAGCCGGAGCGCTCCGCTCCGCAGGCCCGGAGCACGTGGGGCGGGCGGGCCGCCGACCGCACCGGCGCGGACTCCGCCCAGGCGCGGCTCAGCGCGGGCGGCATGCGCTCGACCGGTGCGCAGGGCTGGAAGAACGAGGTGGCGATCAAGCTCGCCGCCGGCGACCGGGTCAACCACGACAAGTACGGCCTGGGCACCGTCCTGTCCACGGAGGGCGAGGGGCCGCGGGCGACGGCGACGATCGACTTCGGGGCGAACGGCACCGTGCGGCTGATGCTCATCGGCAGCGTGCCGCTGACCAAGCTGTGAGGTGCGCTACCGCCGCCGGGCCGCGCCGCTTCGGTGCGCGGCGGCCCGGCGGCGGTCGCGGGAGGGCCTACACCGGGGAGATGCCGTGCTCCTGCATCCACGGCAGCGGGTTGACCTTCGCGCCGCTCGGGTTCCAGACCTCGAAGTGCAGGTGCGTGCCGGTGGACAACCCGCGGTTGCCCATGGTCGCGATCTGGTCGCCGGCCTGCACCTGCTGGCCCTCCTCGGCGGTGATCGTGTCCACGTGGCCGTAGACGGTGATGGTGCCGTCGTCGTGCTGCACGCGGACCCACATGCCGAACCCGCTGGCCGAGCCGGCTTCGATGACCTCGCCGTCGGCGGCGGCGACGATCGGCGTGCCCGTGGAGTTGGCGATGTCGATGCCGTAGTGGGTGGTGCCCCACCGGCCGCCGAACCCGGAGGTGAAGTAGCCCTGCGCGGGCTGCGCGAACTTGGGCCGCGCTGCCTCGGCGGCCGCGGCGGCGCGCTCCTCGGCGATGCGCTCGCTCTTGGCGAGCTTCTCGACCTCGGAGCCGGAGTCGGTGGTCTGCTGCGCGGCCGGCAGCACCTCCGCGGCCGGAGCGGCGCTGCGCTCCGAGCGCTGCTGCGACTTCTGCGCCGGCCCCGCACCGTCCGAGGCCTCGTCGTTCGAGGCCTCCTCGGAGGTGGCGGTTCCGAACGAGGCGGCGATCCCGCCGGGGTCGAAGCCCTCGCGCTCGGCGGCGTGGCCCTCCTCGCTCGCGAGGGACTGCCCGGCGGCGGCGAAGGCGCCCGCGGCGACGGCGGCGACGACGATGCGTCCGCGCCAGACCGTGGCGGGCGTGCGCGTGGCCGTGCTCGTGCGGGTGTCCACGGCCTCGCCGGGATCACCGAACGGCTCGGCGGGGCCGCTGCGTGCTGCCGGGGACGCGGCCTCCGCGGTTGCCGGGGAAGATTGTTCGCCGCTGGGGGAGCGGTATCGCGACAATGCCTGCCCTTCCGTCTCGGGGAGTCCGAACACGTCGCCGGACGGGGGTTCCGGCTCGCCGGTCGGGGAACCGGCGCGGGGTGTTGTCGTGATCGGACTGTGACAACGGACCGGAGGAAGGTAACGAAGGTGATCGTCCGGGGGCAAGTCTCCATTCGTGTGCACGCGGACGCGTTCGGTGATCGCCAGCTCTTCCGCCGGGGTGGGCGCGGTTTCGATTCAGCAGCGGTGCGTGCCCGGAAGGTGCATCTTCCTGCGACTTCACGTGCGGGCGGGGGCCGGGCGGTGGTCCGGTGCGTGTCACTCCTCCGAGGTGCTGCACGTGCCAGCTCCCCGAAAAATGATGTAGATCACCCCGAAGGAGTGGGCGTGTCGGGTGGTGCGGTCGTACCCGGTCGCACCGGCCCCTCAGGCAAGCGGGAGACCGACAGCGATGCGGCGGAAAGCGACGTGCCGGCCCTGGGCGCGGCCCGGCGGAGCGGCGCTACTAGCGTTTGCGCGGTGACTGAGCGGTCTGCTTCCCCCGCCCGCGGTTCCGCCCAGGCGGAACGGAACGAGCCCCTCGGCCGCACGGCCTTCACCGCCGCGGTGGTGCTCGCCCTGAGCGGTGCGCTGCTGCGCGGACTCGGCCCGCTCGCGGGGCTGGTGGTCCCCGATCCCGCACCCGCCTATCCCTCGTGGCCGCTGCTGCTCGTGCTCGCACTGCTCGCCCCGGCCGCCTCGCTGTGGCTGCGGGCGCGCGGGCGGGACGTCGTCGCCGCCGCCGTGCTCGTCGGGCCCGCGGCGCTCGCCCCGGGGCGCGCCGTCCACGACGCGCAGCTGGCCCTCGACGCGAGCGCGCTCGCGCGCCCGGAGCTGCTGCGGCCGGAGCGCCTCGCCGCCTTCACCCCGGGAACCGGGATGTGGCTGCTGCTGGCCGGGCACGTCGCGGTGCTCGCCGCCGGTGTCCTCGCCGCGCGGTCGATCACGCGGGACACCGCCGGTGACGGACCGCAGCGCCAGGGCCTGCTCGCCGTCGGGCTCGTCGCCGGGGCGCTCGCCGCGGTGGCCGCGCTGATGGCCTCCTACAGCTCCGATGATCCGTACGTCGTGCCCACCTCGGCCGTCGACGGCCCGCCGGCCGTGCTCGCCGGGAGCCTGCTCCTGGCGCTCGCGGTGCCGGTCGCCGCGGGGCTCGCCGTCGGATCCACCGATCCCGACGTCGCGCGCGGCGGGCTGCTCGGGCTGGCGCTGGGGCTGGTCGGCGTGTTCGCGCCCGCGCCGGTGACGGCCGCGGTGCTCGCCGACTTCCAGGCGGGCTGGGGGCCGGTGCTCGGTTCGCTCGCCGCCCTCGCGCTGGCCGCGCTCGCGGTCCCGGCCGGGCGCCGGCTGCGCGCGGCGGGGGAGCGGCGCCGGGAACTGCAACTGCCCGCGCACGGCCGGCTCCTCGCGCTGACCGCGGTGCTCGCCTGCCTGTCCGGGGTAAGCTGCCTGGTCGCGGCCGCCACGAGCCAGCTGCGGCTGCCCGGCGGCATGGAGGACCCCGCTGAGTACCCGGCGCGCCTGCTCTGGGTCGCGGGCGGGTTGCTGCTCGTGCTCGGCGCGGCCGTGCTCGTGCGCGGCTGGGCCGAACGGATCCGGCCGGTCCTGGCGGTCGCCTGGGCGGTGGTGCCGCTGTCCTGCGCCGCCGTGCTCGACTCGGTGTTCACCGCCGTGCAGGTCGCCGACGCCGCGGCCGGTCCCGGCGCGTGGGCGTGCGGGGCCGCGCTGGTGCTGGCCGTGCTCGCGGCGGTGGCCGCGGCGCTGGCCGGGGCGGTGGAACGCGACGAGGTCGACCTCACCGAGATCGCGATGCGTCGGGACGTGCTGCCGCCGTGCCTGGTGGCGCTGGTGCTCGGCGCGGGCGCGTTCAGCTTCCCGGTGGTCGACGCCCCCGACTACACCCCGCCGGGGGTGTTCAGCGCGTTCGGGACGACCTCCTGGGGGCTGCTCGTCGCGGTGATCGCGGTCGTGGGGGCGAGCGTGGTGGCCCCGCTCTCGCGGCCCGCTCGGGCCGCGTCGCTGCTGACCGGAGCGGCCTCGGTGGTGGCGGTGCGCGTTGCCCAGTACCCGCTGACCGTCGGCCGGCTCGAGGGTTCCTGGGCCGGTCCCGGACTGTGGCTGGGCCTGGCGGCGCTCGTGGTGCTGCTGGTCGCCGCGGGGCTCGCCGGGCGGGCGCAGCGCCCCGCGGCCGCGCGCCCGCCGGGGAGCTGATCGCCGGGGCGTGCGCGCGGGGCCTGGTCGCAGGCCGTGGGAGCGGGTTTCCGGCGCCGCCGCGGTGCGGGCGCGCGCCCGCCGGTGGGACACTGGCCCCGAAGGGGAGTGACCAGCACGGGGACCGGGGCGGTCCCGGTCGACCGGAGCAGGACCCGGGCGCGCCGCCCGATCGGGCGGCGCGCGGCTGTTCCGTTCGTCACGGACCAACCGCGGCGCGGTACGTTCCGCTGCGGACTGCGCCCGCGCTGCATTGATTCACCCCCGGTAGCGGGGGCCTGCGGGTGAGGCAGTTCACCGGGTGCGCTGCCCCGTTCGTCGTCGCAGGTCGATATGGTCTTCACCGTCCGACACCGACGTCGCAGGAGACTCGAGTGGACCTGTACGAGTACCAGGCGAAGGAGCTCTTCGCCGACCACGGAGTTCCCACGCTGCCTGGCTCCGTGGCCACCGATCCGCAAGGGGCAAGGGCAGCCGCTGCAGAATTGGGCGGGCCGGTCGTCGTCAAGGCCCAGGTCAAGGCCGGAGGCCGGGGCAAGGCCGGCGGCGTGAAGCTGGCCGAGAGCCCGGACGAGGCCGAGCAGAAGGCCGAGGCCATCCTCGGGCTCGACATCAAGGGCCACACGACCCGCCAGGTGCTGGTGACCAGCGCTTCCGACATCGCCGACGAGTACTACTTCTCCTTCCTGCTCGACCGCGCCAACCGGAACTTCCTGGCCATGGCATCGGTCGAGGGCGGGATGGAGATCGAGGAAGTCGCCGCGACGAAGCCGGAGGCCCTGGCCCAGGTGCCGATCGACCCGATCGAGGGCGTGGACAAGACCAAGGCGCGGGAGATCGTCGACGCCGCGAACTTCCCCTCCGACGTCGCCGACCAGGTCGCCGACGCGGTCGTCCAGCTCTGGGAGACGTTCGTCGCCGAGGACGCCACGCTGGTCGAGATCAACCCGCTGATCAAGGACCCGCAGGGCGAGGTCATCGCGCTCGACGGCAAGGTCAGCGTCGACGACAACGCCTCCTTCCGGCACCCGCAGCACGCCGAGATGGCCGACTCCGCCGCGGAGAACGCGCTGGAGGCCAAGGCCAAGGAGAAGGACCTGAACTACGTCAAGCTGGACGGTCAGGTCGGCATCATCGGCAACGGCGCCGGTCTGGTCATGTCCACCCTGGACGTCGTCGCCTACGCCGGTGAGCAGCACAACAACGTCAAGCCGGCGAACTTCCTGGACATCGGCGGCGGCGCCTCGGCCGAGGTGATGGCTGCGGGGCTGGACGTCGTCCTGGGCGACCCGGACGTCGAGTCCGTGTTCGTCAACGTCTTCGGCGGGATCACCGCCTGCGACGCGGTCGCCAACGGCATCGTGCAGGCGCTGGAGATGCTCGGCGGCGAGGCCACCAAGCCGCTGGTGGTCCGCCTCGACGGCAACAACGTCGAGGAAGGCCGTCGCATCCTGGCCGAGGCCAACCACCCGGCCGTGACGATGGTGGACACCATGGACGGTGCGGCCGACAAGGCCGCCGAGTTGGCTGCGGGGGCGTGACGCGCGATGGCGATCTTCCTCAACGAGAACAGCAAGGTCATCGTTCAGGGCATCACCGGCTCTGAGGGGACCAAGCACACCGCCCGGATGCTGCGTTCCGGCACCAACATCGTCGGTGGCGTGAACGCCCGCAAGGCGGGGCAGACCGTGGAGATCGAGGGCCAGGAGCTCAACGTCTACGGTTCGGTCAAGGAAGCGATGGCCGAGACCGGCGCGAACGTCTCCGTCGTCTTCGTCCCGCCGAAGTTCGCCAAGGACGCCGTGATCGAGGCCATCGACGCCGAGATCGGCCTGGCCGTGGTGATCACCGAGGGAATCCCGGTCCACGACGCGGCCACGTTCTGGGCGCACGCGCGGGCCACGGGCAACAAGACCCGCCTGGTCGGGCCGAACTGCCCCGGTGTCATCTCCCCGGGCAAGTCCAACGCGGGCATCATCCCGGCCGACATCACCGGGTCCGGCAAGATCGGCCTGGTCTCCAAGTCCGGCACGCTGACGTACCAGATGATGTACGAGCTGCGGGACATCGGCTTCTCCACCTGCGTGGGCATCGGCGGTGACCCGGTCATCGGCACCACGCACATCGACGCGCTGCAGGCCTTCGAGGACGACCCGGAGACCGAGGCGATCGTGATGATCGGCGAGATCGGCGGGGACGCCGAGGAGCGCGCCGCGGACTACATCGAGGCGAACATCAGCAAGCCGGTCGCCGGCTACGTCGCCGGTTTCACCGCGCCGGAGGGCAAGACGATGGGTCACGCGGGCGCCATCGTCTCCGGCTCCTCCGGCACGGCGCAGGCGAAGAAGGAGGCCATGGAGGCCTCCGGGGTCAAGGTCGGCAAGACGCCGAGCGAGACCGCTCGCCTGATGCGCGAGATCGTGCAGGGCTGACGGCTCCGCCGTCCGGTTCTCACCGGGCCGGGTGCTCCGCGGGAGCGCCCGGCCCGGTTTCGTTCGGGGCGTCGGTTCGCGCCGCTGCCCGGTGTTCTGCCCGGCGCCCGGGTCGGGTCGAGATTTCTCACGGTGCTGTGCCGTGGTGCGCTCGACGCCGAGCGGACTACTCTTTCGTTAGGCAATCTAACTAATGGGAGGTCTGCATGGCACCCACGGCTGATCTCGTGTTCACCGGCGGCACCGTGCGCACCATGTCCGCGGGAACCCCGGTGGCCACGGCGCTGGCCGTCGCGGACGGACGCGTCCTCGCCGTCGGCGACGACGCCGAAATCGCCCGGTGCGCGGGCCCGGGCACCGAGCGGGTGGACCTGGCCGGCCGCACCCTGCTCCCCGGCTTCGTCGAAGCGCACGGGCACCCGACCATGGAAATGGTCATCACCGGGCCCGACATCATCGACATCCGACCGGTCGTCCGCCCCACCGCCGGCGAAGCCCTCGCCGAACTGCGCCGGGCCATCGCCGAGGCCGAACCCGGCCGCTGGCTCGGCGCCTTCGGCTGGGACCCGCTGCTGCAGGAGGAGCTGCCCGCGATCAACCGCGCCCTGCTCGACGAGCTCGCCCCGGACAACCCGCTCACCGTCATGCACAACAGCGGGCACAGCGCCTGGGCCAACTCCGCGGTCGTCGAACGCGTCGGCCTGACCGAGCAGACCCCGGACCCGGTGGGCGCGCACTTCGAGCGGGACGCCGACGGGCGCCCCACCGGCGCCGCGTTCGAGAGCCCCGCCACGCTGCTGCTCATGAGCGGGGCGCTGCGCCGCCCCGAGGGCGAGGACTTCACCGAGCTGATGTCCGGCGAGCAGGACCGCCTCGCCCGGGTCGGCGTGACCACCACCTCCGACATGGCCTTCGACCCGGACACCCGGCGACCGCTGCGGAACTTCTACCGCACCGCCACCCCCAAGGTGCGCATGCGGGTGTACGAGAAGAGCACCGCCGAGATGCGCACCGGCGCCACGCCGGGCCAGGACGCCGGCGACCCGCTGCTGCAGCAGGTCGGCATCAAGATCTGGGCCGACGGTTCGCCGTGGGTCGGCAACATCGCCACCAGCTTCCCCTACCTGGAGACCCCGCAGACCCGCGCGCTCGGGCTGCCCACCGGTCACCGCGGCTGCGCCAACTACACCCGCGAACAGCTGGAGGAGATCGTCGCCGCCTACTTCCCGCAGGGCTGGCAGATCGCCTGCCACGTGCACGGCGACGACGTCGTCGACACCGTGCTCGACGTCTACGAGAACGCGCTGCGCGCCCACCCGGAGCGCACCGACGCCCGGCTGCGGCTGGAGCACTGCGGCACGATGACGTCCGAGCAGTACCGGCGCGCCGCGCGGCTGGGCGTGACCTGCAGCCTGTTCGTCGACCACATCTACTACTGGGGCGACGTGCTCGTGGACGGCCTCTTCGGCGAACGCGGCGAGTCCTGGACCGCCGCCGGCGCCGCCGTCGACGCGGGCGTGCCGATCTCGCTGCACAACGACCCGCCGGTCACCCCGGAGGAGCCGCTGCGCAACATCCAGGTGGCCGTCACCCGGCAGAGCCGCAGCGGGCGCGTCCTCGGTGAGCAGTACCGGATCTCGGTGGAGCAGGCGCTGCGCGCGCAGACCATCGACGCAGCCTGGCAGCTGTTCGCCGAGGAGGAGATCGGTTCGCTGGAAGCGGGCAAGCACGCCGACCTCGTGGTGCTCGACGCCGACCCGCACGCGGTCGACCCCGCTGTGATCGGCGACATCCCGGTGCACGCCACCTACCTCGACGGCGTCGCCACCCACCGGGCGGGGAAGTGATCGCCATGACCGCCACGGGCACCGGGAGCCCGGTGCCCCAGCGCTGGCCGCGCGCGGTGGTCGGGCTGCCGCACCGCCGGCGGCCTCGCGCTGGTGGCGCTGTCGCTGCTGTCAGCGCTGCAGGTGCTCGACCCCAGCGTCAACTCGCTGGCCCTGCCCGCCGTGTCCGCCGAGCTGGACATGGACCCGGGCACCACGTCGTTCGCCTCCAGCATCGGCACGCTGCTGCTGGCCGCGGCCATGCTCGGTGTGGGCATACTCGGTGACCTGCACGGCCGCCGCCGAGTGCTGCTGCTGGGCACGTGGGGCATGGTGCTCGGCGGGGTGCTGTGCGCGGCCGCCCCGCACGGGGCCGTGTTCGTCGTCGGGCGGATGGTGATGGGGGTGAGCACCGCGGCCAGCTTCGGCATGAGCCTGGCCATCCTGCCCGCGCTGTTCGGCCCCGGGGAACTGCCCCGCACCTTCGGCGCCTGGCTGGGGGTGCAGTCGGCGGTCAGCCTGCTCGGCACGCTCGGTGGCGGACTGCTGCAGTCCGCGCTGAGCTGGCGGGCGTGCTGCCTGATCATCCCCGTGCTCGGGGTGGTGTTCCTCGCGTTCGGAACGGCCACCGTGCCGGAGAGCCGCGCGGCGCACCACCGGCGGTTCGACACCGTCGGCGTCGCCACCTCCGCGGTCGGCCTGCTGTGCCTGATGGGCGGGCTCACCTTCGCCGGCGATGCGGGCTGGTCCAACCCGTTCGTGCTCGGTGCGCTGGGGCTGGCCGCGGTGCTGCTGGTGTCCTTCGGCGCGTGGGAAGCGCGCCGCCGCGACCCGGGATTCCCCGTGCGCCTGTTCGCCGTGCCCGCGTTCACCGCCGCCTGCGTGGTCGGGGTGGCGTTCAACTTCGGCAACGGGGTGGTCGCGGTGCAGCTGCCGCACGTCCTCGAGTCCACGCTCGGCCGCTCCGCCTTCGTCGGATCGCTGGTCATGGCCGCGATGTCGGTGGGCATGCTGCTGGGCACGCTCTCCGCCGGGGAGGCGCAGAAGCGGTGGCGGGTCGGGGCGCGCGCCGTGTTCACCAGCGGCCTGCTGGTCATCGCGCTCGGCATCGGACTGCTCCCCGCGATCGGCAGCACGACCGGCTCGTGGTACTTCGGCCTCGCCGCCTTCCTCGTGGGATTCGGCATCATGTGGGCGCAGAACTCCGAGTCGGCCGTGATCATGTCGGCCTCGCCCAAGGAGATGCTCGGCTCCGTGGGGGCCGTCAAACCGGCCGTCGGGCAGCTCGGGATGGGATTGGGCATGGGGGCCGTCGGACCGGTCATCCTCGCCGTCACCCGCGCGGCCTCGGACGGCGCTCCCACCACTGCGGACGCGGTGGACGGTTTCGCGCTCGTGATGGGCGGGGTGGCCGCGTTCATCGCGCTGTGCGCGCTCGCCGTGCACGTGCTGCTGGGGTGGGGCGAACGGCTGCAGAGCTCCGCCCCGCCTTCCGCCGACCCAACCCCGCCGTCCGCCGACCCCGCCCCGAGCCGGCCCGGGGTGCCAGCGGGAAATCCGGACTCGTTCCAGTGAGGAGCCGCGCGGATTGGTGGCCATGTGCTCGACCGCACCGGCCCGTCAGGCAAGCGGCGCAGCCGCTTCCTCCCCATGTATGCAGACCGAGCCGCTGCGGGTTCTCCGGCGCCGCCTCGCGAGGACAGCCCCGACGATGCTGCTCCCGTCCGCTGTCCGGGGCGGGTGGTCGGGGGCAGCTGGGAGTAGGTGGCTACCCGATGTCGGGGATCCCGGAGCGAGGTGCCGCCGGAGGTTCCTCCCAGCTACCCCCATCCACCCGCCCTCAACAGCCAATCCGCGGACTCTCTAAGCGCGGTTCTCGGGAAACGGGAAGCAGTCCCCGCACGAGTGGAGCTCGAATTCTCCCCGGGCGATCGGGCGAGTCCTCGGGTGTGTCCGGGGTTCTCGGCTGCGCTGGACGCGGAGCGCACCACCCGCAGCGCGCGGTGGTCGTCCGGGAAGACCGGCAACGGCACCAGCGGCGGGGCGCGGTTGCTGGCGCGTCGCCGGCATCACCCGATCCGGTACCGTCGCGGTGGTCCCGACAATCGAACGCTCTCCGAGGAGACAGTCGACACCATGCCCGAGCCGTATCCGCCGCCCCCGAAGGCCACCGCGTCCGGACGGTTCCAGCTCGGAACCCCCGAGATCCTGCTCCTCGTGGCGTTCGGAGGAGGAGTCCTCGGCTACCTGATCGGCTTTTTCAACGACGCTGCGCGCGCCCACTTCGCCGGCCCCGCCGGCGCGGCGTCGCTCCTCGCGGCGCTGCTGGCCGGATTGCGACTGGCGGCTACCACGTTCGGCGGCGGCAAGAGCGCCCCGAACGTGCTGCAGGCCGCGGCGCCGCTGTCGGTGTACGCCTCGCTGGCCCTGGTCCACGCGCTGTTCGGCAGCGGTTCGGTGGGCATCACGCTCGTCGTGCTCGTGCTGAGCGCGGTGCAGAGCGCCGCCCTGGTCGTCCTGCTGCTCGATGAGCTGGGGGTCACCGCGGTCAGCGGGGCGGGCTCGGACAGCTCCCAGCCGCCGCCACCCCCGTTCGCCCCGCCCGGCCAGTTCCAGCAGGGATCCGGATGGGGACCGCAGGGCAAGCCCGTGCCCGGGCACTTCGGGCAACCGCCTGCCGCGTCGCAGGGCGGGTGGGGCTCCGGCGGTCAACCGCAGGGCGCACCCGGCCAGGGCGGGCCGGCCCCGTCGGCGTCACCGCAGCAGGCACCGGGCCAGCAGCAACCCGGCCAGCAGCAACCGGGCCAGCAGGCACCGGCTCCGGGTGCGGGGCAGGGCGGCAACAGCGGCCCGCAGGGCACGCAGCAGATGCCGCATCCCGGGCAGTGATCCAGTAGTCCCGGCCTGATCTCCGCGACCCGGGGTGGTTCCGCAGCGCGGCGCCACCCCGGGCCGCTGCGTGCGGGGCCGGCACCTCCATCTCCCGCATCGCCCGATCAGGAGACATGATCGACGGAGTGGCGTGTTGCCGCCCGCCCGGAGCGCGCGCGGTGCGAGATTCACGCCGTGTCCGAAGCCGATGCACTCGCGGAACCAGCCCGGCGCACCACGGATGCGGACCCGTCGGCCGAAACCGGAGCAACCGGGACCGGGGCAGCGGGGACCGGAGCAGCTCCGGCGCGCCGGCGCGGGACGCGCGGGTGGCTGCTCGTGGCCGTGTGCCTGGCGACCCTGCTGCTGAGCTACCTGCTCGTCGCCGCACTGCTCGCCTGCGTCGTGGGCGCGGCGGAGGGGTCGCAGTTCGAACCCCCGATGATCCTGCTCGGCGCCGTGGTGGCGTGGTTGTCCTGCTTCCAGGTCCCGCTCACCCTCGACGGCCTCGCCCTGGGCGTGCTGCCGCTGCTGCCCACCGCGCTCGTCGCGGTGCTCATCGCCACCGCCGCTTCCGCGTACGCGCGCCGGTGCCGCCTGCGCCGCCCCGACCAGGCAGGACCCGTGGTGCTGACCTTCGGCGTCGGGTACGCGATCCCGGCGGGGCTGGCGGCCTTCCTCATCGGCCCCCACGCCGCGCCTGCTCCGGCGTTCGCGTGCGCGGGCCTGCTGGCCACCGCCGCGGCCGCCGCCGGCGTCGCCCCCCGCTGCGGCCTCCTCTACCAGCTGTGGGCGCACGTCCCGGAGGACGTGTGGGCGGGCGTGCGCGCCGGGCTGCTCGGGCTCGGCGCGGTCCTCGCGGCCGGTGCGGGGGTCGTGCTCGTCGCCCTCGGCGCAGCGCTGCCCGAACTGGCCGAGCTCTACGGTTCGGGCACGTGGGGCGCCGGCTTCGGGATGACCGCGCTGTCGCTGGTCTACCTGCCCAACGCGGTCGTGGCCGGCTGGTCCTTCGCCGCGGGAACGGGATTCGAGATCGGCCGCGCCTCGGTGGGCCCGTGGCACCTGGCTACCGGGGACGTGCCGCGCTTCCCGCTGACGGACCTGCTGCCCGCCGGCGGGCCGCACGCGTGGTGGTCGGCGATGGTGCTGCTCGCGGCCGCTGCCGGAGTGCTCGTGGGCGTGCTCTGCCGCCGCGCGCTGCTGGACGTGGTCGAGCGGCTGCGCGCGGCGGGAGTCGCGGCGGTGGTGATCGCGCTCGGCGTGCTGCTGCTGGCCTGGCTCGCGGGCGGGACCGTGGCGGACGGTCCGCTCAGCCCCGTCGACCTCGGGCCGGTGGTGCTGGCGCTGGCGACGTTCGGCTGGACTGCGGTGCCCGCGGCGGTACTGGCGTTCCTGCCCCCGGCGCCGGAGCTCGCCGACCCCGAGCTCGTCGGGGAACCGGAGGGCACCGGCGAGGATCTGCTCGACGAGGACGCCGCTGCGGAGGGGCCCGGCTCCGGGGACTCCCCGGCGGAGGAACTGCGCGAGGCACCGCCCGAGGAGCTCGCCCCCGAGCTCGTCGCCGAGATCCCCGCGGACTCCGCGGAGGAGGTCGCCGCAGGACCGGGCACCGCGGACGAGCCGGCCGAGGGGCCGGGAGGTGCCGCATCCCTGCGCGGTGAGAGGTTGACCACCCCGTCCGCCGCGGTCGAGCCGGAACCGGACGAACTCGATGCCGATCCGACCGATCGGCGCCTGAGCTGAGGCTTTCCGCCCCGGCGGGACCGCGACCGGTGAGACCCCTGCGCGTTCGCCCGGCGGTCGGCACCTACGCTGCATGCGGAGAACGCGTCGTGGAACGTCGTCAGGTCGCCGAAGAGGTCGGGAGTCCACGCTGAGCACCACGGTTGAACCGGGGCAGGGGAACGAGCCGCGGCGGTTGAGCACCGGAGCGCCCGCGCGCGTGGTCGTGCTGGTGTCGGGATCGGGCAGCCTGCTGCAGGCGCTGCTCGACGCCGGGTCGGACCGCTTCCGCGTCGTCGCCGTCGGAGCCGACCGCTCCGGGGTCGAAGGGCTCGCGCGGGCGGAGCGCGCGGGGATCCCCACGTTCGTGCGACGCGTGTCCGATCACGGTGCGCGCCAGGAGTGGGATCGGGCGCTGACCGAGGTCTGCGCGGAGCACGAGCCCGACCTGGTGGTGTCGGCCGGTTTCATGAAGCTGGTCGGCGAGGCGTTCCTCGCCCGTTTCGGCGGGCGGTACCTGAACAGTCATCCGGCGCTGTTGCCGTCCTTCCCCGGCATGCACGGAGTGCGGGACGCGCTGGAATATGGGGTGCGGGTGACCGGCTGCACGCTGTTCGTCGTGGATTCCGGTGTGGACACCGGCCCGATCCTCGCCCAGGAGGCCGTCGAGGTGGCCACCGGTGACGACGAGTCGAGTCTGCACGAGCGGATCAAGGCCGCGGAACGGCGACTGCTGGTGGACACCCTGGATCAGCTGGCGGAGCACGGGTGGACCGTGCAGGGACGGAAGGTGAGTATCCCGTGAGTACGAACTCCTCGCATCGTCCGGTGCGGCGTGCGCTGATCGGCGTGTCGGACAAGTCCGGCCTGTTGGAGCTGGCGACCGGGTTGCACGGCGCCGGGGTGGAGATCGTGTCCACCGGGGGCACGGCCCGGGCGCTCTCCGATGCGGGGGTTCCGGTCACTCCGGTCGAAGAGCTCACCGGTTTCCCCGAGGTCCTCGACGGCCGGGTGAAGACGCTGCACCCGCGGGTGCACGCGGGGCTGCTCGCCGACACGCGCCGGCAGACCCACGCGCAGCAGCTGCAGGACCTGGACATCGCAGCGTTCGACCTGCTCGTGGTGAACCTCTACCCGTTCGTGCGCGCGGTCGACTCGGGCGCCGACGACGAGGAGGTCGTCGAGAACATCGACATCGGCGGCCCGGCGATGGTCCGCGCCTCCGCGAAGAACCACGCCAACGTCGCGGTCGTGGTCGACCCGAGCAACTACGACTGGGTGCTGGAGCAGGTGCGCGGCGGCGGTTTCACGTTCCAGCAGCGCGCCGAGCTGGCCGCGGCCGCCTTCCGGCACACCGCCTCGTACGACGTGGCCGTGGCCTCGTGGATGAGCCAGCGGCAGGACGCCGAGGCCGAGCAGTCCGCGGAGGGGAGCCCGTTCCCCGGCTGGATGGGGCAGACCTGGCAGCGCCGGTCGCTGCTGCGCTACGGCGAGAACCCGCACCAGCCCGCGGCGCTGTACGTCTCCGGTGGGGAGGCCACGGGCCTGGCGGCCGCGGCGCAGCTGCACGGCAAGGAGATGTCCTACAACAACTACGTGGACGCGGACGCGGCGTGGCGGTCCGCGCACGACCACGACGACCCCTGCGTGGCGATCATCAAGCACGCCAACCCGTGCGGCATCGCCGTGGCCGAGGACATCGCCGAGGCGCACCGCAAGGCGCACGAGTGCGATCCGGTGAGCGCGTTCGGCGGGGTGATCGCGACGAACCGCGAGGTCTCGGTGACCATGGCCGAGCAGATCGCGGAGGTGTTCACCGAGGTCGTGGTCGCCCCGGGGTATGCGGAGGGCGCCCAGGACGTGCTCATGCGCAAGAAGAACATCCGGCTGCTCACCGCGCAGCCGCCGAAGAGCGGCCGGGTGGAGATGCGGGCCATCTCGGGCGGTCTGCTCACCCAGGGCGCGGACGCGGTCGACGCCCCGGGCGACGACCCGGCGAACTGGGAACTGGCCGCCGGCGCAGCGGTGGACGCGGCCACCTTCGCCGATCTCGCCTTCGCGTGGCGGACGTGCCGCGCGGTGAAGTCGAACGCGATCCTGCTGGCGGCGGACCGGGCGACGGTCGGCGTGGGCATGGGCCAGGTCAACCGCGTCGACTCGGCGCGGCTGGCGGTCTCCCGCGCCGGTGACCGGGTGCGCGGGTCGGTGGCGGCCTCGGACGCCTTCTTCCCGTTCGCGGACGGGCCGCAGGTGCTCATCGACGCCGGGGTGCGGGCGATCGTGCAGCCGGGAGGTTCGGTGCGGGACACCGAGACGATCGAGGTCTGCGCGGCGGCGGGCGTGGCGCTGTACCACACCGGCACCCGGCACTTCGCGCACTGAACCGGCGGAGCCCTCCCGCTCCGAACCGGCGGAGCGCAGCAACGGCCCCGGCCCCGCGGCCGGGGCCGTTCGCGTGTCCGGGGCGGGGTGGCAGCGGGCGCGGTGGATCCCCGCGGGGACCCCGGAGCAGCCCGGAACCCCTCCGCCGGCCTCGCGGTTCACCGCTGGAGCGGCGCGGTGCGCACCGGAGATTGCGAATGCGTCGCAGGCGTCGGACCCGGTGACCGCGGGCCATACCATCTTGGCGTGGCCGAACGCGACATGACCGGTTTCGAGATCGGCAAGGACGGGCTGGGCGGCATCGTCGTCGGGATGGACGGCAGCCCGGCGAGCTTTCACGCCGCGGCGTGGGCTGCGGGGCTGGCGCGGCGGGAGCGGGCGCGACTCGTGCTCGTCTACGTCGAGGCCGTGGGCGGGGTGGCCTACTGGTCGCCCATGGGCGTGGCCGTCGCCAGCGAGGCGGCGGAGAGCCTCGTGGCCGAGTTGAAGGACGAGGTGGTCGAGCACCTGCGGGACATCGACATCAACTGGGACTTCGTGCACCACCGCGGCGATCCCGCGGTGGGACTGGAGCAGGTCGCCGAGCAGTACCGGGCGGATCTCATCGTGGTCGGCCGCTCCCGCCGCCGCGGCGGGTTGCTGGGGACCGTGCCGGCCACGCTCGTCGTCGAAGCGGTGCGGCCCGTCGTCGTCGTGCCCTGACGTCCTCGCCCCGGGTTCCTGGCGGTCGAAACGCCGCCGCCCGGCCGAGAAGAGGAGCACACCGCGGAGGTCCCGCGGTGTGCTCCGGAGGTGCTCGCGTGCTCGTCACTCCATCGGCGGGCGCGGAACCTCGGTGGGGGGCATTTCCACCAGCACGCCCTCCGCCAGCAGCTCTTCGACGGAGGCGGGCAGCACGTACGCCGTGCCCCCGCCGGGCTGCTCGAACCACGGCACAGCCGAACCGCGCAGCACCTGCAGCGGCCGCTGCACGCGGTAGGCGTAGTAGTTGCGGCTCGACCACTGCGGCGGCAGCGACCGGTTGCCGTACGGCGTGCGGAACGCGTAAGTCACGTTGCCGCCCGGTTCGCCGAAGCGGTCCAGCTCGGTGCCCGGCTGCAGCATGACCTGCCGGCGGTCCCGGTACAGCGTCAGCGGCGGTTCCCCGCTCAACGGCTGGATGTTCATCTGCGCGGCCGGGTTCTGCACCGGCTGTTCGCCCGACGAGGGGTTCACCGGCGGCTGGCCCGGTGCCTGCGGCGGCTGCTGCCCCGCTGGTTGGGCCCCCGGCTGCTGCGGACGCGGCGGCACCGGTGCCTGCCCCTGCTGCGGCGGAGCTCCCAGCCCCGGCGCGCCGCCGGGGTGCACCCCGTTCGGTTGAGCCCCGTGCTGTTGAGCACCGTTCTGTTGGACCCCGTTGAGCTGGGCCCCGTTCGGCTGCTGCGGAGCGGGAGGCACACCGCCGCCGTCCTGCCGCGGTTGCCGCTTCGGCAGCGGTGGAACCGGTGCACCGTTGTTCGCGGCCGGCGGCTGGCCCGGTGCCTGCGGCGGTTGCTGCCCGCTCTGCGGGGAGGGCGGCGCGGGAGGCTGGCCGCCGTGCGCGGCGGGCGCCTGCGGCGCAGGAGGCATCCCCGGGGCCTGGCCGGCAGCGGGCGGCTGCGGTGCGGGAGCTGGCGGCTGCTGGCCCTCCTGCACTCCCGGCGGGACCGGAGGACCGTCCGGGCGCGGCGGTTGCGCCGGGGCGTCGGTTTCCAGGGCTTCGGCGACGTTCCCGACCGGCTCCGGTGGTTCGCTCGGCTGGTTGGCGGTGAACAGCGGATTGCCGCCGGAGTGCTTCGGCAGTTCCGCACCGGTACCGCCGTCGACCGCCCCCGCCGGTTCCACCGGTGCGGACGCGGCCTCCGGGCCGTCCGGGCCCCCGGCGGCCCGGAGGAGGTCCGGTTCGCCGGTCCCGGCGGCGGGGGACTCACCCGGCTGCGGCGAGTCGTGCTGGAGCAGCAGGGTACCGAGCAGGAACGCGGCGGCGTGGTCGACGCGGGTGAACCGCACCTCGGCGTCCTCGTCGGTGACGACCCACGCCGGACCGTCGGCGAACAAGCAGCGCGCCGTGTCCACGCGGCTGCCGATCCGGTACTCCTCGCTCCCCGCTCCGTGGGCGTTCAGCTTGTCGTGCAGCTGCGCGAACACCGCCTCGGGGTCGAGGTCCGGCTCGTCCGGCTCCTCTTCCGCGGCGGTCGCGCCACCAGCGGCACCGTCGAACGGGGCTCCGTCCGCGGCTTCGCCGAGCTCCGCCGCTTCGCCGAGCTCCGCGGTTCCGCCGAAGGCCTCGTGGGCCGGTTCCTCGCGTCCGAGGAGCCCCGGTTCCGCGAGCTCGCCGGTTCCCGCCTGCTGCGTTGCGGAGGAGTCCGCGGCGGTCGGGGCGCTTTCCGCGGTCTCGACCGCGAGCGACGCGGCGGCGGTCTCCGCGAGGTCGCCCTCCTCGGGGTGCCCCGCGCCGAGTTCCTCCGCGCCGAGTTCTCCCGCTGCCGGGGGCTCCTGCACCTGCGCGCCCGCGTGCGCAGCCGGGACCGGCTCGCCGTGCGCCCAGTCCTCCGATGGGACCCAGTCCTCCGATGCGGCCCAGTCCTCCGGCGCGGTGCCGTCCTGCTCCTCCGCGGCGGGATCCCCGGCGTGCGCGGTGGCGACCTCCTCGGCGGTTTCCCCGGCGGGGCCCGCAGCACCGTCGAGGAACCCGCGCACCGCGTCGAGCCGCTCCGGCGGCACCGCGGGCACGGTGAAACCGCGTTCGCGGATGTGCGCCAGCAGCTCCGGCTGCGGGGGGACGCCGTACTGGGCGAGGTAGTAGGGCACCGCGCCCGGCCAGAGCCAGACGCCGTCGGTGTGCCACGTGCCGGGCACGCTCAGCGAGCGCTCGGAGTCCAGTTCGTCGTGGTGCTCGTCCGTGCGCTGGACCAGCGGTGCGGTCTCCAGGTACTGCCGCAGCGAGGCGACCTCTTCCAGCGGCACCGGTGGGCGGCCGGAGAGCAGGGGGAGTCCCCGGTCGTCGATGTCGGCGAAGACCTCCGCGACGGCAGGGGCCCGCTCCGCGTCCGAGGATCCCCGGTCCGCGGCGGGGGCGAACCCGGAGCCCTGCCCTGGTGCGACCGCGCCGGGTGGACCGGGGCCGTCCGCGACCGCGGCGGCGCCGTCCTGCCCCGGCTCGTCCGAGTCGGCCAGTTCCGCGGGCGATGCCGGAACGGCGAGCTGCTCGGCCTCCTCGCCGCCGGGCGCCTCGGTGCCCGCGGCTCCGTCACCAGCGCGCTCGGCGGGTTGCGGGGCGGTGGGAGCGGGCTCCGCGGAGTCCGAGCGCTCCGGGGCGTCCTCCTCCGCGGAGGCGTCGGAGCCGTCGAGCTTCGCCCACATCCACTCCGGGATGTTCTCCTCGGCGCGCGGGTAGCGGCGCAGTTCGTCCGCGTACGCCCCGCGCGGCAGCGGCTGGCGCCAGCTCGGCTCGGAGTCGAAGTTGATGTCGATGCGGTAGGACGACGGGCGCTCGACCACGTACAGCGCGCTCAGCCAGGTCCCCACGTCCGGGCGGTACATGCCGTCCCGCAGGTTCTCGAAGATCCCCGGCAGCTCGGTCGGCGGTTCCCACTCCTCGGAGGTGCCGTCCTGCTTGATGATCTCGCCGAGCAGGTCGTGGTACTCACCGGTGGCGCGGTACTCCACGGTGATCTGCTGCCAGTCGTCGGGCACGGCCTGTAACAGCAGGACCCCGATCTGACGGGCGACCTGTTCCTGCTCTTCCGGGCTGATCGCTGTCGGACGCGACATGGGTGACATCCTCCCCCTCTGGGCCAAGCACAGCGTCCCCACCCCGCACTAGACGCTACTCGACACGAGTGAAGCAGTGTGCCGCGTGTGCCGTTCCGATCGTCGGTGCAGGGCACGCGCGCCTCTTGTCGGGGATGGGCGCCCGTCGGGCCGGTCCGCGGCGCACAGCTTCCCCCGTGACCGGGGTGGAACAACATCACACCACCAGGTGGGATTCGATCACAAACAGCCGGCGGCCGATGTGCACCGTCTCGCACGCGGTGCGCCGGCCCCCTTCCCCCGCCGGCCTGCCCCGCCGCGAGGGGTGCGCCGCGGAAACCGCTGGCGGCGCGCGTTCGCCGCACGCCATGGTGGAGGTCGTGTCGCAACCCCGGCTGCTCCGCCCGTACCGCATCCTGACCGGCGTGCCGCACGCTCCGGGCCTCATGGCGTTCAGCCTGCTCGGCCGCCTGCAGATGCCCGCCGTGCCGATGGTGCTCACCTTCCTGGTCGCGGAGTGGACCGGTTCCTACGCCTCCGCCGGTGTCGTGGTCGGAGCCGTCACGGTCGGCCAGGCCGCGGCGGGGCCGGTGCGGGGGCGTGCCGCCGACCGCCGATCCGTCCCGCTGCTCCTGACCGTCCTGGGCGCGCTGTACGCGGCGGGGCTGGTCGCGATCGTGCTCGTCGCCGCCGCGGTGCCCGCGCAGCACTGGTGGGCGGTGATCCCGCTCGCCGGGGTCACCGGGATGGCGCTGCCGCCGGTGGGGCAGGTGGGCAAGGCCATCTGGCCGCGGATCGCCTGGGGGACGGCCCTGGAGGCCGCCTACGCCGTGGAGGCCACGCTGCAGGAGCTGATCTACGTGGTCGCCCCGGTCTTCGCCGCGTTCGCCGTGACCCACCTCGGTGCGGACGTGGGCACGCTCGCGGTCGCGGCCGTGTCCGTCCTCGGGCCCGCGTCGTTCGCGCTGGCCCTGCGGCACGCGGGGCTGCAGCGCGCCCCCGCCCGCGCGGCGGGGGAGGCCGGTGAGGGGCGCAGCCTCCTGCGGACCCCGGGGATGCTGCGGCTGCCCGCGTTCGGCGCGGCGCTGATCGCCGGGCTCGTCGCGGGCGACCTGCTGCTCGTCGGCTGGTCCCAGGAACGCGGCACGCCGCAGCTGGCCGGGGTCCTCGCCGCGGTGTGGGCACTGGGGTCGCTGACCGGCGGGCTCCTCGCGGGCGGGCTGCCCGGCCGGCCGGTGCTGTGGCGGCGCGGGATCGCGGCGGCGGTCGGGCTCGCCGTGCTCGTGCCCGCGCTCCCCCCGGTGACGGCGGGGTCGCCGCTGGTCGTGGCCGTGCTGCTGGGGCTGGGCGGGATGGCGATCGCGCCGAGCCTGGCCGCGGCGAACAGCGCCGTGGCCGAGATCGCCCCGCCCGAGCGGCGCAACGAGGCCTTCGGGTGGTTCTTCAGCGCCACCACCGCCGGTGCCGCGGTGGCCTCCCCGCTGTCCGGCGCGATGATGGATCTCGTCGGGCCCGCAGCTGCGGCCGGGGCCGCCGCGCTGCTCGTCGCCGGCGGGGTCGCGCTTGTCGCACATCACAGCCTGCACGGCTCGCGTTCCACGCGTGCGGCGGAGGAGACTGCCCGCACGTGACCGTGTCCTCAGAACGCTCCACCACCACCGCCGGACGGACCGGCCGGCGCGCGATCGCCGGGGTCGCGGCCGCCGGCGTGGGCGTGCTGCTGGCGGTGCAGGCCCGGATCAACGGAACGCTCGGCGATCGGCTGGGCGACGGTGTGACCGCCGGTGTGATCTCGTTCGGCGTGGGGTTCGCCGTGCTGCTCGTCGCCGCCGCGGCCACGCCCGCGGCGCGGAGCGGAGCGCGCCGGGTCGCCGGGAGCGTGCGGGCCGCGGGAGGGCTGCGCCCCTGGGAGTGCTTCGGCGGCGTGTGCGGCGGTTACCTCGTCTTCGCGCAGGGCACCGCAGCCGCCCTGATCGGCGTCGCGTTGTTCACCATCGCGGTCGTCGCCGGGCAGGTGGTCAGCGGCATGGTCGTGGACCGGATGGGGCTGGGGCCGGCGGGCAAGCAGCCGGTCACCCCGCCGCGCCTGCTCGGCGCCGCGATCGCCGTGGTGGCCGTGGTGATCGCCGTGTCCTCCGAGCTGGGGAGCAGCCACGGGAGCTGGCTCGTGCTGCTGCCCGCCCTCGCGGGGATCGGCCTCGGCTGGCAGGCCGCCGTCAACGGGCTGGTCAAGCAGACCGCGGAGTCCAACGTTGCGGCGACGACGCTGAACTTCGGGGTGGGCACGGTGGCGCTGCTGCTGGCGCTCGCGGCCACCGCCGCCGTGCGCGGCCTGCCCGGTGAGTTCCCGCCGGAACCGTGGCTGTACGTCGGGGGGTTGCTGGGGATCTTCGTCATCGGCGGTTCGGTGGCGCTGGTGCGGCACACCGGCGTGCTGCTGCTGAGCCTCGGCATGATCTCCGGGCAGCTCATCGGCGCGCTGCTGCTGGACCTGCTCGTGCCGGCCCCCGGCACGCACGTCGGGGCGTCCACAGTGGCGGGTGTGCTGCTGACACTGGTCGCGGTCGGGGTGGCCTCGCTGCCCACTCCCCGTCTGCCGCGGTGACCGGCGCTCTGCCAGGATGTCACTGTGAGCGCGACGATTCTCGACGGCAAGGCCACGAAGGACGCGATCTACGGGGAACTGGGTTCCCGCGTCGCCCGGCTCGCCGAGCACGGGCACACCCCGGGCCTGGCGACGGTGCTGGTGGGTGACGATCCGGCGTCCCACTCCTACGTGCGCGGCAAGCACAACGACTGCGCCAAGGTCGGCATCACCTCGATCCGCAAGGACCTGCCCGCCGATGCGAGCCAGGCCGATGTCGAGGCGGTGCTCGACGAGCTCAACGACGATCCGGCGTGCACCGGCTACATCGTCCAACTGCCCGTGCCCGATCACCTCGACTCGGGGGCGCTGCTGGAGCGGATCGCCCCGGAGAAGGACGCCGACGGGCTGCACCCGATCAGCCTCGGGCGCCTCGTGCTCAACGAACCGGGGCCGCTGCCGTGCACGCCGCGCGGCATCATCGAGCTGCTGCACCGCTACGACGTGCCGCTGAAGGGCTCGCGGGTGACCGTCGTGGGCCGCGGCATCACCGTCGGCCGGTCGATCGGCCTGCTGCTCACCCGGCGCAGCGAGAACGCCACCGTGACGCTGTGCCACACCGGCACCACCGACCTCGCCGCCGAGGTGGGGCGCGCGGACGTGGTGATCGCCGCCGCCGGCAAGCCCGGTCTGATCACGCCCGACATGGTGCGCCCCGGCGCGGCCGTGCTGGACGTCGGCGTGACGCGCACCGAGTCCGGACCTGCCGGTGACGTGCACCCGGACGTGGCCGAGGTCGCCGGCCACCTCTCGCCGAACCCGGGCGGTGTCGGGCCGATGACCCGGACGATGCTGCTGACGAACGTCGTGGAGGAAGCGGAGCGCCGCCTGGGCCTGTGAGCGCGCCCGGTCGGCGCGTCGGCGCGGAAGGGGAGGTATGAGCGACCGGTTGTGGGACGACCCGCGGTTCCGCGAGCACCTCCCGTTCGCGTTCGTCGCGCTGATCGCGCTGCTCGGCTTCCTCCGCGTTGCGCTGCAGCACTGGCGGGAGGGCGCCGCGCTCGTGAGCGCGGCGCTGCTCGTGGCCGCCGTGCTGCGCGTGACCGTGCCCGAACACCGCGCCGGGTTGCTGGCGCTGCGCACCCGGGCGGTCGATGTCGCGCTGTACGGCGGGTTCGGCGTGGCGATCGGGTACGTCGCGCTGACCATCGAGGGCGGCCCGTTCGGGTGAGGCGCGGCCGGTGACCGCGCCGGTCACTCCGCCCCGCGCCGGTCACTCACACCCGCGCCGGTCAATCCCACCAGAACGACCAGGTCCGCCGCCCGCGGATCTCGCGCGCGTACTCGGCGATGCTGCCGGATTCCTGCACGATGCGGTCCGGGCAGAACGTCCAGTGCTCGGCGGCGACGGCCGCGGCGTGCTCGGCGTCCTGCGGCGGGGCGGACACGCTCAGGTCCAGCCGGTCCGGGCCGAGCCGCAGCACGCGGGCGCCGAACCGCTGCTCCCAGCTGCGGGCCATGGCGGACAACCCGGCCGTGCGGGACACGTGGTTGGACGCGCCCGACCACCCCAGGGCGGTGAGCACGTCCGAGCCGTGCCGCACGGGGACGAGAGCGAGCTGGGACTGCTCGTCGACGAACCGGGCGAGCTGCTGGTTGGCCAGGATGTCGGGGTCGGCCAGCAGGTTGCCGGGGACGGCCGGCCCCGGGCAGGAGTGGTCGAACGGGGCGAGCGTGTCCAGGTCGTAGGCCGGCCCGAGCTCACCGTCGGCCTGCACGAGCCCGTCCCAGATGCGAGCCATGACGTCCTCGATGGTCCACCGGTCGATGTGCTCGAGGGGTTCCGGCGGGACGACGCCGATGGTGCAGCGGTCGCCGTAGGTCTCGGTGCTGTCGCAGACCAGCAGCGGCCACAGCCCGGTCCGGCGGTGCTCGCCGCGCAGGGTGGCCACGAGCTGGGGTGCGGGCGGTTCGTCGCTGAGCCAGCACAGGGCGTTGCGGGAGTCCGCGTAGGCGGCCTGCTCGGTCATCAGGCCGCCCGCGGGCAGTTCCGCCGACGGGGCCGCCCCGGCACCGAGGGCGGCGAACGGCCCGTCCGCCGCGTCGCCGTCGCCGTCGGGGAACTCGCCGACCCGCGGGTCGGCCGGCGTTGCCGACGCCCAGTTGTCTCGCACCTCTTCACCGCCTCCTCGCCAAGCGCCCCTCATCGCGACCTACTCTAGGAAGTCGATCGCGGTCACGCGCGTGGGTGGTGCCTTCCGTTCGCGCCGTTGCCCGCGCTGGCGTTGCGCGTCCTGCCGGCGCGATGCGGCGGCCCGGCGGGAAGCGGTCGGACGGACGACGGCACCGGGACGATACCGCCCGGTGCCGCATCTGTGGAGTCGGATCAGTCGGCCGTGCGGCGTCGTGCCGCACAGGGTCAGTCGCGCGGGAGGCACCGGCGCTCCGCCGGTGCTGCCGGGACGTGCCTCGCTCCCGGGTCCCCGGGGCGGGTCAGTCCCCTTGACGGGGGCGGGGTGGTTCGACGACGCAGTCCCCGCCGGGGAAGACCAGCCGTTCGTGGCCGTCGTCGAAGCGCACGAGGTACGGCGGCCCGCCGTCCTCGCCGCGGACCTCGATGATGACGCCCATGCGGTCCATCTCCGAGATGGTCCGGCTGTGCACGTGGAGTTGGTCGCCCACCGTCGCTTGCATGCCCATCACCTCCGCCGCCCAGAGTAGGTGACCGGCGCCACATTCCGCAGGGGGTGCGGGTGCCACTCGTTCGGGTGCGCCGGGCGGGGTCAGCTGCTCGGGGTCTCCGCTGTTCCGCGGGGTTGCGGGCCGGACGGGAACGCGGGCGGGCTCACCCCTCCTGCACGCGCGAGCAGGTGGTGCTGACCTCCTCGTAGTTCTCCGACTGCTGGTTCGCCCACTGCCCGCTGCTGTCGAGCGAGACCTCGCCGTCGGCGACCCGCTGCACCGAGGACCGCACGTCCTCCAGGTTCTTGCGCAGTTGTTCGTCGCTGGTCCGGGCCAGCAGACCGTTGATCTCGAAGAGCTTGTCGTGCGCGTCCGCGCGCGCCTGGCGCGGGTCGACGAAGTTGGGCATGAAGTTGGCGACGTTGATCGCGCGGGCGCACGCCGACATGTCCGCGGGGTCGACGCGCGGCGCGCCGTTCTGGCCCTGCTGCGTCCCGTGCAGCCCGCCGCAGGCCGCGAGAACCGTCAGCACCAGGGCGAACGGTGCGCTCGCGCGCGTGATCAGTTTCCGTGTCCGGTCGCGTGTACCGGCTCGCATGGTTCCTCCGAGCCTGTCCCAGCCAGTGCTGCCTGCCCGCCTTCTTCTTACCTTATCGGCCAGGCCGGACCGGATGGGTGGTTTGCCCGGACTCAATGCGGGGATTGTGGCGGGAGCCAAGCCGCGATCTGCGGCGGCAGGTCCAGCTCGGCCAGCCAGGGGGCCGCGCCGATGCGGTAGAGCGCGATCGCGCCGAACACGACCGCGCCGAACGTGAGCGCCGGGCCGACCAGGACCATCTCCACCTTGCCGCCGGTCGTCATGCGCAGCGGTTTCGGCGGTGCCACCGGGTACCAGGTCTGGCCCTTGAGCGGCAGCGGCCACAGCATGGGGCAGCCCTTCTCGGTGATCGCGTCGCCGAGGAAGTGCGCGGTGCAACCGATCATCACGGCCACGCCGAACGCCGCCGCGTCGGTGGGCTGGTCACCGGTCCACGCCCAGCAAGCCACCGTGAGCAGCACGGACGTGGACGCGATGAGCAGGGCGTCCTGCCGCGGGTTCCACTTGTGCATGATGCCGCGCACCGTCAGGCCGGCGAAGACGAACATGAGCGCGGCCAGGGCCGCACCGTTGCTGGACTGCACGATCGCCGTGGTGACGAGCCCGGCGAGAATGGCGAACACGACGGTGTGGGTAAACCCGCGGTGGGTGCCCTCCCGGTCGCTGTCGTGCTTGGTGCGGGTGAGCCGGTACATGAAGCCGCTCAGCCCGCTCAGCGCGGCGGAGGCTCCCCGGGAGATGCCGCCGAAGGTGCTGGCCACCGTCGACTTGGGGTGGTCGATGTCCGGCAGCAGTGCGGCACCTGCGGACAGCGTCGCCCCGACCACCCACGTCTTCGGGCTGAGCTGTCCGATGGTGTGGCTGCCCGCCAGGGCGGTGACCGCCGCCCACGCGGTCACACCGCTCATTGCGTGCGTCGGTCCGGTAGACATGCCACTCCCAAGATCATGCGTTCGACGACTCAGCCTAGTAGGGCGTTCGCGGCGCGAGCGGGCGCGTCGGAGGATCGCCGCGTTGCTCGCGAGCCGGGCGGACCGCCGCTGCCCCGCGCTCGCGCGGGCGCCGGGGCGGATTCCGGGGAGTGGCGTATCGCGCTGCCGACGGGGTGGTGGTCATCGTGGGCGGGCAGGCACAATCGAAAACTGATAGCAGTACGCTCGTACCGCTTGCGTTCTCGCGAGAGGAGCACCCCGCCACATGAGCAAAATCAAAGTACAGGGCACCGTGGCCGAGCTCGACGGCGACGAGATGACGCGGATCATCTGGTCCTTCATCAAGGACAAGCTGATCCACCCCTACCTGGACATCGACCTCGACTACTACGACCTGGGCATCGAGCACCGCGACGCCACCGACGACCAGGTCACCGTCGACGCCGCCCACGCGATCGCCAAGCACGGCGTGGGCGTCAAGTGCGCCACCATCACGCCGGACGAGGCCCGCGTCGAGGAGTTCGGGCTGAAGAAGATGTGGCGCAGCCCGAACGGCACGATCCGCAACATCCTCGGCGGCGTGATCTTCCGGGAGCCGATCGTCATCTCCAACATCCCGCGCTACGTGCCGGGCTGGACCAAGCCCATCGTGATCGGCCGCCACGCGCACGCCGACCAGTACAAGGCGCAGGACTTCAAGGTCCCCGGCCCGGGCACGGTCACCGTGACCTACACGCCGGACGACGGCAGCGAGCCGGTCCAGCTCGAGGTCGCGAAGTTCCCCGAGGACGGCGGCGTCGCCATGGGCATGTACAACTACCGCCGCTCCATCGAGGAGTTCGCCCGCGCCTCCATGCGCTACGGCCTGCAGCGCGGCTACCCGGTGTACATGTCCACCAAGAACACGATCCTCAAGTCCTACGACGGCATGTTCAAGGAGGTGTTCGAGGAGGTCTACGAGAACGAGTTCAAGGCCGACTTCGAGGCCGCCGGGATCGAGTACGAGCACAGGCTCATCGACGACATGGTCGCCTCCGCGCTCAAGTGGGAAGGCGGCTACGTGTGGGCCTGCAAGAACTACGACGGTGACGTGCAGTCCGACACGGTCGCCCAGGGCTTCGGCTCGCTCGGGCTGATGACCTCGGTGCTGATGACCGAGAACGGCACGGTCGAGGCGGAGGCCGCCCACGGCACGGTCACCCGCCACTACCGGCGGCACCAGAAGGGCGAGGAGACCTCCACCAACCCGATCGCGTCGATCTTCGCCTGGACCCGCGGCCTGCAGCAGCGCGGCCAGCTGGACTCCACGCCGGAGGTCGTGTCCTTCGCGCAGACGTTGGAGCAGGTCGTCATCGAGACCGTCGAGAGCGGCAAGATGACCAAGGACCTGGCCCTGCTGGTCGGCGGCGACCAGGGCTACCTGAACACGCAGGACTTCCTGAACACGCTGGACGAGAACCTGCAGAAGAAGATGGCCGAGCGCTGAGGACTCCCGCGCTCAGCGGCGCGACCGGACGCGCCCCCGCTGCGGGGTGCGCACCGCGCGCCGCTCCCGGCGCCGCGCTCCCCGCTCCGGGGAGCGGCGGTCGCCGACGGTCGAGCCGGTGTGCCCCGGGCACACCGGCTTTCGCCGTTCCGGGCGGGTTCTGCTGCGGCGGCAGGCGCGTGCGGCGGGCACGCGTGACGGGCGCGCGGGCAGCTCCGGGTGCCGACGGCTCCGCGGGAACCGCCTGGAGCGGGCGGCCCTCCGCCTGCTTCGCACCCGGAGGGCCGCCCGGCGCGGCGAGTCCGTTCCGCGCACCCCGGTGCCGCACCGCGCGCGGGCGTGGGATAGGCTTTCCGTGCCGAGCCGGCGGCGGTCCCGCACCGGGATCGCGGGCATCCGGCACGCGCGATTAGCTCAGCGGGAGAGCGCTACCTTGACACGGTAGAGGTCGCTGGTTCGATCCCAGCATCGCGCACTGGTTCCCGGACTGCGCGAACCACCTGTTCCGAGGCCGCAGCCGCTGCGTGAGCGGCTGCGGCCTCGTCGTTCGTCGGGGCGCTGGTCGGGGCGTGGTCGCCGGTGGGGCCGCTCCGGATCCGGGTGCTCGCCGACGCCGGATCGTTCGCGACGCCCGGGCCGGCGGAACTCCGCGGTGCTCCGCTCGGCGCGCGGCAGCGACCGAACACCCGCTCCTGCGCCCGATTTGTTTTTCCGCGGGAACGGCGAGTGAATTCCCCGGTTCCGATATCGGAATCGTCAGTCCACTGCGGACTCCCAACGGAAATGATCGCGCCGGGGCCGCCCCGGAACGCGTGGTGGGCGCCGACGCCGGTACCGGGAGCCGACCTGCGGTGACTCCGGTGCCCGCACTGCCTGGTGGCGTGGGTAACACGCGCTGCCGAGCGGTGTGCGCCACATCGCACGCGCCTTCGCGGAATCGGTCGTTCGCGCCCGCTGCGGTTTTCCGTCGACTCCTGTGAAACGCGCCGAGACCGGTCGTTATGCTGTCCCGGCTTCTGCTTCGCGCGAGTCGCGAGCACCATCCGATCCACTTCCGAGGCCGGTACTGAGGGACACCTATGGCACCTGAATCCGGGCGGCTGACCGCGCGCGAGATCTACGACCGCGTGCTCGTCGACGCTCGTTCCGAGCTGAACCGCACGACCAGCGCGCTGGCCTTCTCCGGCGTGGCCGCCGGGCTGTTCATGGGACTCACCGGCCTGGGGGTGTCGGGCGCGCTGGCGGCGTTACCCGGGGACGGGGGCGCGTTCATCGCCGAGCTGTTCTACCCGCTGGGGTTCATCGCGGTGGTCATCGGGCGTGCGCAGCTGTTCACCGAGAACACGCTGTTCCCGGTCGTGCTGATCTTCGAGGAGCGGCAGCACGTGCTGGCCACGTTGCGGTTGTGGGTCGTGGTGCTGTGCGCCAACGTGCTCGGCGCGCTGGTGTTCGCGACGCTGGCGACGGTCACCGGTGCGCTGCAGCCCGAGGTGCTCACGGAGCTGGTGCAGCTGGGGACCGCGGCGACGCACCAGCCGGTGCTGCGCGTGTTCACCAGCGGCATCCTCGGGGGCTTCCTGATCGCGTTGATGTCGTGGTTGGTCACCAGCGCCCAGAGCACGATCGGGCAGATCGCGGTGATCTGGCTGATCACCTTCCCGGTGGGCCTGCTGGGCTTCGCCCACTGCATCGCCTCCAGCGGCTACATCCTGGCGTCCGTGCTCGCCGGGGAGGCCTCGGTGGGGGCGTACGTGGTGTGGCTGGGCGCGGCCACCGCGGGCAACATCATCGGTGGGGTCCTGCTGGTCTCGCTGCTCAACTACGGGCAGGTCCGTGCCGGGGTGCAGATGAGCCGCATGCGCGAGCGCCGCATCCTGACCAACGAGGAGGCCTACCACCGCTTCAGCGAACGGCTCTGGCAGCGCATGTCGGACAACGACGAGATCGAGGGCACGGAGCGGTTCACGTGCGAGTGCGCCAACTCCCACTGCTCCACGGAGATCACGATGAGCATCGGCGCCTACCGGCACCTGCGCAGCCACCCCCGCTGGTTCGCCGTGGTCAGCGGGCACCAGACCCCGGAGCTCGAACCCGTGGTGGGCGAGCGCGAGGACTACCTGATCGTGGAACGCGGGAACAAGGCCGGGAACCAGATCCTGCGCCCCCTGTCCCGGTGGGGGGCTCCTCGGGCGTCCCGCCGCAGCGCGGTGTGAGGCCGAACGAGCTCAGTCCTCGTCCTCGTCGAGACCGCCGGCGGCGCGCTCCTGCGGGGTGACGATCTCGACGCTGCCGAAGGCACCGCGGGTGTTCACGGGCACCGTGTTCGCACCGGAGCCGCCGGTGCAGGCCGCCGCGCACTCGGTGCTGCCGAACACCATCAGGCCGGACGTGTCCGCGTTGACGCCCTCGGGCACGACCACCTCCACCGAGCCGAACAGCGCGCCGACCTCGACGCGGTCGGCGCTCTCGGAGACCCGCACGGTCCGCTCGCCGAAGACGACCGCGCCGTCGGAGGCGGTGGCGACGTAGCCCACGCCGAACACCCCGGCGGCGACCGCGAGCGCACCGACCGCGAGGTCGAACACCCGGCTCGCGCGGCTCTTCTCCGCCGGAGCGGTCTCAGCGTCCTCCGCCTCGTCCGCCCGGGCGGGAGCGGCCTCCTCGGCGGTTTCCGCGGGCAGGTCCTGGGTGAGGGGGTCGAGGTCGCGCTGGACGCGCGCCGCCCAGCAGCGACCGGAGCGCTCCTCGTACTCCGAGACGGTCAGCCGACCCTCGGCCAGGGCCTGCTGCAACCGCCGGTCCACCCGCCTGCGGTCCTCGTCGCTGATGCGCATCGCGCCGGGCTCGTCTGCCACGGGAACATTGTGCACGCGAACGGGAGGATTCGGTCGCGCGGTCGCGAAAACGGCTCGCGGTGACCGCGGGCGGGTTGTCCGCGCCTCCGCGGTCGTGTTCGCTGGACGGCACGGCCGACGCGGACGGAAGGGACGGGACATCGTGCTCGACGCACCGGAAACCCGGGAGAAGGTGGCGGCGCTGCGCGCGGACACCGCCGGGTGCGAGGCGGTCACCCACTTCAACAACGCGGGCTCGGCGCTACCGCCGAAACCGGTGGTCGACCGGGTCGTGCAGCACCTGCGCTCGGAGGAGGCCATCGGCGGCTACGAGGCGGCCGAGCAGGTGGACGAGGAGCTGGACGGCGCCTACCGGGAGCTGGCCGCGCTGGTGAACGCCGAGCCCGACGAGATCGCGATCACCGACAGCGCCACCCGCTCCTGGCTGGCGGTGTTCACGGCCGTGCCGTTCCGCTCCGGCGACCGCGTCCTGACCACGACCCCGGAGTACTCCAGCAACATCATCGCCATGCGCGCCGCAGCCGAAAGCCGCGGCGTGCGGGTGGAAACCGTGCCGAGCGCCCCGGAAGGGCAGCTCTCGACCGACGCGCTGCGCCGGGCCCTCGACGACGACGTGCGCGTGGTCGCGGTGACGCACGCGCCGACGAACGGCGGGCTGCTGCAACCGCTGGCGGAGATCGGCGAGCTCGTGCGCGACTCACCGGCGGTGTTCCTCGTGGACGCCTGCCAGAGCATCGGCCAGGTGCCGATCGACGTGCCCGCCGTCGGCGCCGACGCGGTGGCGGTCACCGGGCGGAAGTACCTGCGCGGGCCGCGCGGAACCGGGTTCCTCGCGGTGCGGCGCCACCTGCTGCCCGAGCTCACGCCCCAGCACCTGGACCTGCACTCGGCGGCGCTCGACGACGGGGGGTTCCGGTTGCGCGAGGACGCGCGGCGGTTCGAGCTCTGGGAGCGCAACGTGGCCGGTGTGCTGGGGCTGGGGACGGCGGCGCGCTACTACCGCGACACGGGCGTCGCGTGGGTGCACCGGTACGTGACCGGGCTGGCGGAGCGGCTGCGGGGGCTGCTCGCCGAACTGCCCGGCGTGCGGGTGGCCGACATCGGGGCGGAGCGCTCCGGCATCGTGACCTTCCGGCACGAGCGGATGCCCGCACCGGACCTGGTGGGGAAGCTGCGCGAGGAGGGCTTCAACCTGACGGTGTCGCGCGCCCCGTCCACGCCGTGGGACATGGGTGAACGCGGGTTGGACGCGCTCGTGCGCGCCTCGGTGCACGGCTACAACACCACTGCCGAGATCGAGCGGCTCTGCCGGAGCGTGCGCTCGATCGCGGCGTGAGAGTCCGGACGTCGCACGGGAAGCGCGCGGGGCGGGCGCGTTCAGGAGCGCACGAGGCGCGCGATCGCGTCGCTGGCCTCCTTGATCTTCTCCTCGGCGACCTCGCCGCCTTCGGTCATGGCCTCGCCGACGCAGTGCCGCAGGTGTTCCTCGAGCAGGCCGAGCGAGACGGACTGCAACGCCTTCGAGGCGGCGGCGGACTGGGTCAGCACGTCGATGCAGTACTGGTCCTCCTCGACCATGCGCTGCAACCCGCGGATCTGGCCTTCGATGCGGCGCAGCCGTTTGAGGTAGTTCTCCTTGTTCGCCGTGTAGCCGTGCATCACCGCTCCCGTGTCGCGCTCGCGTACTGGAGGCATCGTACCCGCCGGGGCTGCTCATCCGACCCGATCGCGTGATGATCGGACCGGACGGAGCAGCCCCGCGGGGAGGTGGGCCCGTCGGCGTGCGGAGCCGCCCCCCCGGGGGCGGGCTGCCCCGCGGCGGAGCGGACGCTGGCCCGACGGCGGTGCGGCGCGGGCCGCGGATGCGACCGCGCGGCGCGGTGCCCGCCCGCCGGGCGGGCTCACTCCGTGCCGACCACGTCGTAGCCCGCTTCGGCGATGGCCTCGCGGACGGTGTCCTCCGCGGCGTCGCCGGTAACCGTGACGCGGCCGGTGGACAGGTCGACGTCGACGTCGCTGACGGCGGAGAGCTCGCCGAGCTCGCTGCGCACGGCCTGGACGCAGTGGTCGCAGCTCATGCCTTCGACGACGTAGGTGGTGCTCACGGTGCCTCCTGCTCGGTTCCGTTCCTGGATGCTTCCTCCGCCCGGGACGCCCGCCCGAGGGCGGTGGCCGCGCCGGGCCGCCTCGGCGGCGATCCCACCAGGGACCCTCCCGGGATTCCGCTCGGGGGTGCCACCGGTGACCTCGCCGGGCTCCGCTCCGGGGGCCAGGCGAGGTTCCGGCCGGATCCCCTCGCACCGCATACACTACCCCGGTGGGGTATATGCTTCAACGTGCCGCCGCGGCGGCATCCAGGATCAGCACAGAGGTGCTCCGTCGCCTCGGGTGCCCCGTCGACCCGGGGTGGGCGCGGCGGGCTCGGCCGGCGCGGGCGGAATGCGGCGTCCGCGCCGTTCGGGGGTGCCGAGCCCGCCGCTCGGGGGCGCCGCGGGGCGCCGTCGGGGGCGGAGCGCAAGGGCGTCACCCGAGCCGGGAGGTCGGGGTTCCCGGTGGGGGGTGCGCAGGAGGCGGCGCCGGCTCAGACCGATGCGGGCACCGGGCTCGTCGGGTGCGCCGGGGCGGGCGGCCAGTACCCGGTCGGCTGCATGTGGTGCCGGGCCGAGGCGCCGTCCAGGGCGAGGACCTCCTCGACCACCTCGTCCGCGGTGCCCGCGGCCCGCCACAGCACGCGGCCGGGGAACAGGATGTCGGCCTCGTCGCTGGGAACGCGCAGCGCTTCCGCGTCGTCCTCGCCGAACAGCTTGATCACGTCGATGGCTTCGTCGAGCACGCGCAGTCCGACGACGGCGACGAGGGCGCCACCGGCGTCCCGGGGGTGCGCGAACTCGAAGCCGCAGGCGGTCAGGCCCTGCAGGTCGCAGGTGATCTCGTTCATGGCGCCACCGTTTCCTCGGGCGGGGAGGGGCACGATCGGATGTCAGAGGACGAGGTCGTCGAACTCGCCGTCCTTGGCTCCGTGCAGGAATGCGGCCATCTCGGCGCGGGTGTAGACCAGAGCCGGGCCGTTGGGGTGCCGGGAGTTGCGCACGGCGACACCTCCGTCGGTCAGTTCCGCCACTTCGACGCAATTGCCCACCGCACCGCTGTATCGGCTGCGTCGCCAGCTCGTGGGCAACAGCTCGGCCGACATGCCGTTGTGGATCTCTGCCATCGAGGTGCCTGTTCCTTTCCCGAACTCCCTCTGCACGCTCATCTGCACGTGCACGCGACGTACGCGACAGTAGCAGGGGGCAGTGCACGCGTGAATGCACGTGCACGCGGTTGAGATCGCGATCACTGACCGGGCCTAGTGGTGCTCCGCGCGGTGTGTGCGCTTGGTCAGCACGACCGTCGCGGTATCAGCCGAACGGCCGCGTTGACGTGGGCGGATGCCGTTGTTCTCGGAGCCGGGTACCCCGCGGGGGCATGGCGGAGCGGGTCAAAGCTCCCGCAGCCGCTGCGCGAGCAGTTCGCGGGTCTGCTCGGGCGTGCGCGCGTCGACGGCGAGGCGGTGGCTGGCCTTGCTGTACTCCTCCACCTCGTCCGGCTTGTCCAGGTAGAGCGCGCCGCACATGTGCTCGAGGTAGACGATGTCCGGCAGTTCGGGCTCGGCGAACCGCAGGATCGTGAAGGCCCCCTCGGCGCCCGAGCGGCCCAGGTCGAACGGCAGCACCTGCAGCGAGATGTGCGGGCTGCGCGTGACCTCGAGGAGGTGCTCGAGCTGCTCGCGCAGCACGGAGCGCCCGCCGATGGGCCGGTGCAGCACCGACTCGTCGATCACCGCCCACAGGTGCGGACCGTGCTCCTCGGCGAGCAGCGCCTGCCGCTGCAGGCGCAGGCGCACGCGCCGGTCGATGTCGTCCGGGGGCGCGTCGGGGCGGCCGCCGAGCGTGACCGCGCGGGCGTAGTTCGCGGTCTGCAGCAGGCCGGGGACGAACTGCAGCTCGTAGGTGTGGATCCGCGAGGTCGACTCCTCCAGGCCCACGAAGTCCTGGAACCAGGAGGGCATCAGGTCGTTGTAGCGGTTCCACCACCCCGGCTCGTTGGACAGCCGCACCATGTCCACGAAGGACTTGTGCTCCTCCGCGGAGTCGACGCCGTAGAGGCGGAGCAGATCGGTGATGTCGCGTTCCTTGAACCCGACGCGCCCCAGTTCCATCCGGCTGATCTTCGAGCCGGACCCGCGGATGGCCTCGCCGGCCTCTTCGCGCGAGATGCCGCTGGCTTCGCGGAGCCGTCGCAGCTGGCTGCCCAGGACCAGCCGCCGCGCCGTCGAGCCGCCGCCCGCCTGGCCGGCGATGCCGCCCGTGGCCACGTCGTAACCTCCCGCGAAAAGACTGCCGGTGCGGATGTCGTGCGCTGACAACCGCGCGTTACCCGCGGGAATCCTAGTGCACGCCCGGCCGGATTCGAATCCCTTCTGCGGAGGACGAATTCCTTACTCGCAAGTAGGTCTTTTTCGCGCAGCGGCGGAATCCGCGTTGCACGCGCCGTGCTGAGGCGTGTTCGCGCGGTTGGCGCGCCGCCGTCCGCGCCGCACCGGCGCGACCAGAAAGTGAATGCAGCTCGCTTATGCCGGTAGCGTCCGGACGTATGGCAGTGGTTCTGGTAGTCGAGGACGACCCGGTCGTGCGGGCGGCGCTCATCCGCGACCTCAGCGCCCGCGACCTGGTGGTGCGCAGCGTCGGCACGGCGCTGGACTCGCTGCGCGAGATCGCGGAGCACGCCCCCGACCTGGTGATCCTGGACCTCGGACTGCCCGACCTGGACGGTGCCGAAACGCTGAAGATGATCCGCGGAGTCTCCGACGTGGCCGTCGTCGTCGCCACCGCGCGCGACGACGAGGGCGAGATCGTGCGGTTGCTGCACGCCGGAGCGGACGACTACGTCGTCAAACCCTTCTCCAGCGAGCACCTCAACGCGCGCATCGAGGCCGTGCTGCGCAGGACCCGCGGAGCCCGGCCCGCCCGAGTCCTCGGCGTCGGCGGCATCGAAGTGGACCTGGACAGCCGCACGGCGCACGCGGACGGTGCGGACCTCGACCTCACCCGTCGCGAGTTCGACCTGCTCGCCTACCTCGCCGCCCGGCCCGGCCGCGTCGTTCCCCGGCGCGAACTGCTGGCCCAGGTGTGGCACCAGTCCTACGGGGACGACCAGACCATCGACGTGCACCTGTCCTGGCTGCGCCGCAAGCTCGGCGAGAGCGCCGCCGAGCCCCGCTACGTGCACACGGTGCGCGGGGTGGGCGTGAAGTTGGTGGCCCCGGAATGAGGCGCGCCCTCGCGCTCGTCGCCTGCGCGGTGAGCTCGCTGATCGTGCTCGCCTTCCTCGTCCCGCTCGTCCTGCTGATCGGCGAGGTGGCCCGCGAGCGCGCCGTCTCCGAAGCCGAGCAGCAGGCCGCGGCGCTCGCACCGGTGCTGGCGGCCGGTCCCGACCGGGCCTCGGTGGAGCGCGCCGTGGCGCGCACGCGGGCGGGCGAGCAGGGGCGGTTGGCGCTGCACCTGCCGGACGGGGCGCTGATCGGCCCGAGCCGCGCCCCCGCCGGTGCGCTGCGTGCCGCCCGGGCGCGGAACCGGACCGAGCGGGTGGCCGTGCGCGGCGGTACCGCGGTCGTGGAACCGCTCGTGCTGGGCGGGCGCAACCCGGGCGGGGAGGACGCGGCGCTGGCCGAGGTCTTCGTCCCGCGCGAGCAGCAGCGCGGCGCGCTGCGGGCGTGGCTCGTCCTCGGCGGGGTCGGCTGCCTGCTCGTCGGAGGGTCCGTGCTGCTCACCGACCGGCTGGCCGCCCGGGTGGTCCGCCCGGCCCGCCGGTTGGCGGAAGCCTCCGCCGCGCTCGGCGCCGGCGACCTCACCGCGCGGGTGCACCCCAGCGGGCCCGCCGAGCTGCGCGAGGCGGGGCACGCGTTCAACACCATGGCGACCCGGGTGGACCAGCTGCTCACCCAGGAGCGGGAACTGGCCGCCGACCTGTCGCACCGGCTGCGCACCCCGCTGACCGCGCTGCGGCTCAACGCGGGCGAGCTCGGCGACGACGCCGCGGCCGAGCAGACCCGTCAGGCCATCGACCAGCTGGAGCGCGAGGTCGACGCGGTCATCTCCGGTGCGCGGCGGGCAGAACCGGGCGAGGACTGCGACTGCGACGCGGCCGCGGTGCTGCGCGCGCGGCTCGAGTTCTGGTCCGCGCTGGCCGAGGACCAGCGGCGCTCGTGGTGCCTGCGCGGCGCCGACGCCGAGGTGCGGGTGCCCGTGCCGTGGGCCGAACTCGGCGCCGCCGTCGACTCGGTCGTCGGCAACGTGTTCCGGCACACCCCGCAGGGCACCGAGTTCGTCGTGTCCCTGCAGCGCAACGATGGTGTTGTCGGCGTGGTCGTGGAGGACGCCGGACCGGGCGTGCCGGAGCAGGACGAGGCGCTGCGGCGCGGCCGCAGCAGCGCCGGGTCCACCGGGCTCGGGCTGGACATCGCGCGCCGCGTCGCCGAGTCCACCGGCGGGCGCATCGTCCTGGACCGGTCCAGCCTCGGCGGGGCCCGGGTGTGCCTGTGGTTGTGGCAACGCCCCGCGGCGCCGAAGCGGCGCTCCCGCCGCCGGTGGGGCAGGGGCTGGCACCGCGTGCGCGCCGACTCCGAGCGGTCGTCGCACCGCCCCTGAGCGCGTGGTCGGCGGGCGCGGCTGACTTCCCCGGTCGCACCAACCCGCTCGAGTGATCATCGTTGTCCCCTGCGCGAGTGCATTCCGCACCGCGGTGCATCTCGCGTGAAATGTGGAATCACCTGCGAAAACGTATCCGCGTGCCTCGGTTTTCGGGGTGCTCGCCGGGGTCGTGGCGCCCAATTTTCATGAAAATTGCGCACACTGGAACCGTTCCAGTCAACTGGGGTGTCGCCCTCCGGGCTCGGAGCGCGGCACGCTACCGTGGGCGGCGTGCTGACTGTGTCGACCGTGAACGTCAATGGCCTGCGCGCGGCGGCGCGCAAGGGTTTCGTCGAGTGGCTGGCCGGGACCGGGGCCGACGTCGTGTGCCTGCAGGAGACGCGGGCGGAGCACGAGCAGCTGTCGAAGAAGGTCATCGAGCCCACCGGCTGGCACACCGTGCTCGCGCCGAGCTCGGACAAGGGCCGCTCCGGGGTGGCGCTGTACACCCGCGCCGAACCGGACGAGGTGCGCGTGGGCTTCGGCTCGGCCGAGTTCGACAGCAGCGGCCGGTACGTGGAGGCGGACTTCCCGGGGCTGACGGTCGCCAGCCTGTACCTGCCCAGCGGCGAGGTGGGCACCTCGCGGCAGGACGAGAAGGAACGGTTCATGAAGGAGTTCTTCAACCACCTCTCGGGCCTGCGCGAGCGCGCCGCCGCGGAGGAGCGGGAAGTGCTGGTGTGCGGCGACTGGAACATCGCGCACCAGGAGATCGACCTGAAGAACTGGAAGGCCAACCAGAAGGAGGCCGGGTTCCTGCCCGAGGAGCGGGCCTGGATGACGCGGGTGTTCGACGAGCTCGGCTACGTCGACGTGCTGCGCCGGTTGCGCCCCGAGGGGCCGGGCCCGTACTCGTGGTGGACCTACCGCGGCAAGGCCTTCGACAACGACTCCGGCTGGCGGATCGACTACGTCGCCGCCACTCCGGGGATCGCGGAGGCGGCCACCGACGTCACCGTCGAGAAGGCTCCCAGCTACGACCAGCGCTGGTCCGACCACGCGCCGGTGACCGCGACGTTCGATCTGTAGCGGAACTGCTCGCGGGTGGGCCTTCCGGTCGGGCGGAATCCCGGGTGGAAGGTGGAGGTCGTGCACGAGGTGATCGCGGAGAAGCGGCACGAGATCGAAGAGCTGTGCCGGGAGCTGTCTATACGCCGGCTCGATCTCTTCGGCTCCGCCGCTGAGGGCGCGTCGACGCCTCCCGCAGCGACGTCGATGTACTCGTCGAGTTCGACGGTGGTCCGGGGTTCGACTACTTCGGCACCTACTTCGACCTGGAGGAGGGGCTCGAGCGGATCCTCGGCAGGTCGGTCGGCGTGGTGAGTGCTCCCAGCATCCGCAACCCGTACTTCAGGAAACGCGTTCTCGAGACGCGGGGACTCCTGTGCGCGGCCTGACCCCCGCAAGTACCCCCGGGGGCGCCGCGCGAGCCGCGGAACTGCTTCGCGATCCCGCCAGCGGGAGGATTTTCGCGGACTCCGCGGCCGAACGCACGAACGCCGATCCGCGCCTGCAACTGCGTCGCCGCCACTCCCGGAATCGGGGAAAGGCCGCCGCCATCACCGCGGCGAAGGCACCGCACCGCCGAGTGCCGCCCCGCACCGGCAGCTGCTCCGGCCCCGCCACGTGGCGGGACCGGAGCACGCCGGGTCAGGCGTTCGCCTTGGTCGTCTCCCCGTCGTCCGCCTCCCTGCCTTTCGAGCCGCCGCCGTTCGAGCTCTCGCCGGCCGGGGGCTCCTCGATGTCGTTGCCCCACTCGGCGCGTTCCGGCGTGTCCGGCTCCAGCGCCGCCATCGGCACGGGAGCCGCGACGCGTCGCGTCAGCGCGGAGACGAGCACGATCGTGGCCAGGGCGGCCAGCATGGACACCGTGCGGAAGGGGAACTGCACGGTGCCGTCCTCGATCCACGGCCAGGGCAGGAACGGGTCCAGCCCGAAGGTCGCCTCACCGCCGGAGAGCCGCAGCACCGCGGCCACGACGAACCCGCTCAGCGCGCCGATGCGGTTGGCGAACGGCACGAACAGCGCGCACACCAGCAGCGGGAACAGCAGCACGTAGATGAGGTCGCTGGCCAGGTACCACAGGTCGTAGACGCTGGCGACGTTGAGCGCGAGGAGCGTCGCCGCGGCGCCGATCACCACGATCAGCCTGCGGATCGTCTTCTGCACCCGGTCCGGGCCCGCGTCCGGGCGAATCAGACGCCGGTACACGTTCCAGCCGGTCAGCGAGGACGCCGACAGCACCGAGGAGTCCACCGACGACATCACGGCCGCGGCCAGCGCACCGAGCCCGAGCGCGGCCGCGCCGGTGGGCAGCAGGTAGCGCAGCACGTACGGCAGCGCCAGCGAGGGGTTCTCCAGCGGCGGAGCGCCCTCGGCCTGGAAGTCGGCCGCCGTGGCGATGATGCCGATCAGCACCGGCGGGATGGCCGCGAGCACGCACATCACGCTCGCGCCGAGCGACAGGCGCCGCGCGTTGGCCGGGCTGCTGGAGGACAGCACCCGCTGGAAGTAGACCTGCCACGGGATGCCGCCGAAGACCAGCAGCAGTCCGGAGTCCCACCACTCCCAGTAGGTGTGCCCCCACTCGGGGTCGTCCCAGCCGGTCAGCGGCGGGAACAGCGAGGAGTAGGAGCCGAAGTCGGCGGTGTAGCCCGTCCACGCCTCGCCGAGGCCGCCGACGGTGCTCGCCGCCAGCGGGACCGCCACGACGAGTCCGATGAAGATGACGATGATCTGGACGACGTCGGTGATCGCCACCGACCACATGCCGCCGACCACCGTGTAGGCGATCGCGATCACGGCCGAGAGGATGATGGAAACGTTGAAGTCCAGGCCGATGATCGTGCCGAACGTGGTCCCCAGGGCGGTGAGGATGGCTCCGGTCCAGAAGATCTCGCCGAGCACGGCGGGGATGGCTCCCAGGCCCGCCGCCTGCTTGCCGAACCGGATGTCGATCGGGTCCAGCATCGTGGTGAAGCGCCCGCGGCGCATTTTCCTGGCGAAGAACAATCCGCCGATCAGCAGGCTGGCCGCGTAACCCCACGGTGCTTGTGCCCAGGCCATGCCATCGTTGAAGGTGGATTCCGCGGTTCCGCTCACGTATCCGCCGCCGACCCAGGTGGCGGTCATGGTGAACACGCCGATCCACAGCGGCATGTTCCGACCCGCGACCATCGTGTTCGCCAATCCGCCGCCGCGCCGGGCGGCGACGAAAGCGCCCAGCCAGTAGAACAGGGCGTAGAAAACCAGCATCGCGATCAGGCCGGGCCAGGAAACATCCGGTTCGGCGACCGCGACGTAGATCAGAGCCGCCGCCAGTACGACTGTGAAGACTCCGATCTTGACCATGCTCCGCGTGCCCGTTCGGGCGCTCGGTGGTCGGGGGTTCTCGTCGCCGTTCGTACGTGTTTCGGCAGGCACGTTCTTCCCTTCCGTGTCGCTGTCAGAACAGGTTCGGAACCATAGCCAGAAAGAGCGTCGATGTACAGATGTACATGTCACGTGCCGATAACGTCTCGGCGTGGCCGGAACCCCTTCTGGGGTCGCCTCGCGCGAGCGGTTCCGCGGGGTTGAATTCCACCGAATGCGCAGCGCACCAACGTTTTCCCGGCAGGTGGGCGAGGCGGGCTCCGCGGGCGGGGGCGCCGGTGGAGCGGCTGTGCGCGGTGTCACGCGTCGCCTCGGGGGCGTTCCGCCGCGAGGCGGGTGCCGCTCGGCGCCCCGATCGGTGACCGGTGCCCCGGCGCCGGGTCCGGGGTTCGGGCGGCGCCTGCTCGGCGCGCGGGGAAGCCCCGGCGAAACCCGGAACGCCGGCCGCGAGTCCGCATTCCAGGAAGATCGTTGCGCATCCTGGGAGAGCGTTCCTACGGTCGGATCCGTGGCGGTGGAGCGGGAGTACGGGCAGGGGCACGCCGAGAGCGTGGTCCGCTCGCAGCAGTGGCGGACCGCGGCGAACTCCGCCGCCTACCTGGAGCCCGAGCTGCGCCCCGGCCGCAGCGTGCTCGACGTCGGCTGCGGCCCCGGCACGATCACCGCGGACCTGGCAGGTCGGGTCTCCCCCGGGCGGGTCCTCGGCATCGATCCGGCGGCCGCCGTGCTCGAGCAGGCCCGCGAGCACGCGGCGGGCCTGGACAACGTGGCCTTCGCGCGGGGCGATGCGACCGCGCTGGAGGTCGGGGCGGACGCGTTCGACATCGTGCACGCCCACCAGGTGCTGCTGCACCTGGCCGACCCGGTCGCGGCGCTGCGCGAGATGCTGCGGGTGGCGAAGCCGGGCGGGGTCGTCGCGGTGCGCGACACCGACTACGCGGCCGCGTTCTGGTACCCGGCGGATCCGCGCCTCGACCGGTGGCAGGCCGTCTACCGCGCCGTGTCGCGGGCCAACGGCGCCGAGCCCGACGGCGGCCGCCACCTGCTCGCCTGGGCGCACGAGGCGGGAGCGGTGGACGTGCGTCCCAGCGCCTCCATCTGGTGCCACTCCGCCCCGGAGGAACGCGCGTGGTGGGGCGGCATGTGGGCGCAGCGCATCCTCGACTCGCGCATCGCGGAGCGAGCCGTGGCCGGCGGGCACGCCACCCGCGAGGAGCTCGCGGAGATCTCGGCGGCGTGGCGGGAGTGGGCCGCCCACCCCGACGGCTGGTTCGCCATCCCGCACGGCGAGGTCCGCTGCCGCCCGCCCGGGTGAGCCGCGGGACACCGGGGCCGTCCCGCAGGTGTCCGTGCCCGACGGCCCGGCTGCCCGACTCCCTTGCCCGGCGGTCCGCTGCGCAGGGGCCGGGCTGTCGAGCAGCGGACCGGGCCGGCGCGTTCCGCGGACGTGCGGCCCACCCGCGCCGACCGGCCTCCGGTGGGGCGCTCGGCGGCCGGTCGGTCCCCGCTACGCCTGCTCCGCGGGCGGTTTGACCGCGAGGACGGGGACGGGCGAGTGCAGCAGCAGGCGTTGGCTGATGCTGCCGAGCAGCGCCTTCCCGACCGGTGAGCGGCGGCGCAGCCCGATCACCAACCGCTCGGCGGCGCGGTCCTCGAGCTCGTCGAGCACCCGATCGGCGGGGTCGCGGTCATCACGTCCCTCGCGGTTGACCACGTCGACGCGCAGCTCCGGCGGGAAAGCGGGCGTCTCGAGCTCGGTGAGCGCGAGGTTCACCACCACGAGGTCCGTCGCCCGGTCCCGGGCCTCGCTGATCGCGGCGTCGAGGGCTGAACGCCCCTCTTCGCTGTCCGGGACGGCGACCAGGATCGTCATCGCGAAAACCTCCCTGCGGAGTCGGTGCGCCCGTCACCCGTGCCGGGCGCGGAACTCGTCCTCGAACTGCTCGAGGGTCTTGCCGCGGGTTTCCGGCACGAGGGCGAGGACGAACAGGACGCCCATCGCGGAGATCGCGGCGAAGATGAAGAACGTCGGCGTGATCCCGAGGGAAGCGACGACCGGCGGGAAGCCGAAGGTGACGCACGCGTTGGCCATCCACAGCACGAACACGCACACGCCGACGGCGAAGCTGCGGAGCTTCAGCGGGAAGATCTCCGAGAGCACGAGCCACACCAGCGGCCCCAGCGTGCCCTGCATGGAGAACACGAACCCGACGAGGCAGGCCAGGATGAGGTAGGGCTTGGCCGGGCTCTCCGGCAGCAGCGCCGCGGCCCCGGCCAGCACGTGGAACAGGGTGATCAGCCCGAAACCGCCGAGGAACATGGTGCGCCGGTTGAGCTTGTTGATCAGCATGATGCCGACGGTGATGCCGAGGAGGCTGAACAGCCCGTTGGCGGTGTTGGCGACGATCGCCCCGTCGCCGGAGAACCCGGCGGTCTGCAGCAGCTGCGTGCCGTAGTACATGATCGAGTTGATGCCGGTGAACTGCTGGAAGATCCCGAGCACCGCGCCGATGATCACCAGTCGTCGCACCCACGGCACCGCGAGGTCGGCCCATCCGCCGGTCTGCGCCTGCTGCTCCTCGCGGACGAGCTCGTGGACCTCGTCCATCTCGGCCTGCGCGCGCTCCGGGGAGCGGACCTGCTCGAGCACGGCCAGCGCGTCGTCGTCGCGGTTCTGCGCGGACAGCCAGCGCGGGCTCTCCGGCATCCGCAGCATGCCGATCAGCAGGGCGAACGCCGGGATCACGGCGACGATGAGCATGTACCGCCAGACCGAAGTGTGCTCGCCCCAGACGGTCATGATGATCGCGTTGATGATGAACGCCGCGAACTGCCCGCAGATGATCATGACCTCGTTGCGGGTGACCAGGCTGCCGCGGCGTTCCACCGGGGCGACTTCGGCGAGGTAGACGGGAACGGTGGCGGAGGCGCCGCCGACGGCGAACCCGAGGACGAAGCGGAACGCGGCGAGCACCTGCCACGTGGGGGACAGGGCGCAGCCGATCGTGCCGACGACGAAGATCCCGGCGAGCATGAGGATGTTGGTCCGACGGCCCTGCCGGTCGGCGAGCCGCCCGCCCACCGCCGCGCCGAAGGCGGCCGCGAAGATGAGGATGCTGACCACGAAGCCCTCGGTCACGGGGGTGAGTCCGAGGTCGGTGGTCATGGGCTCCACCGCACCGTTGATCACACCCGTGTCGTAGCCGAACAGCAGCCCGCCGATGGTCGCGACGAAGGCGACCATGCCCAGACGTTTCGTGTGCGGGCCCGGGCGGTCGGCGGGCAGGGTTCTGTGCGGGGGGCTCGTCGGGGCGCCACTCATGAGCGCTACCTCCACTCGGTCGGGCACCGCGGGGGCGACGCGTCGCGGTGCCGTCATCGGGCTTCGCTGCCGGCGCGGTTCGCGGGGAGTGCTCGGTGCCGGGCGCTGCGCACCGTCGATGCTGGTCCGGGCGAATCGCGGTTGCACGGACTGTGTCCCATGCCACGGTGAATGTCAAGACATAATGATGACTATGTTTTCCCTCCGGGCGGGACGGACCGGAGCGAGGGGGTGCCCGCCGGGCGGAACATCTCCCGATCGGATGCGGGGTCCGGGAGGCAGTGGCTCCGGGTGCGGAGGAGGGCCGGGAACGTGGATGTTCCGAAACGCGGGGGCGGAGGTCGCCGGCGCGCGTGCTGCGAGTGCGGTGTTGAAGCGCGGTCCGCGGTGGTGCGGTTCGCGGTCAGCGCAGGTGGAGGACCTCGCCGGACCGGCTGCCGAGCCACTGCAGCCCGTCACCGTCCAGGACCTC